>DYKK01000073.1 GCA_020722625.1 Anaeromyxobacter dehalogenans | reverse complement strand
CCCGGAGGACCGGTCTGCGCCCACCGCCACGATCCGCCGCCCCGATCTCGGTAGAACGACGGAACACCTTGATGTGTCTTGATTTCGTGCCAGCCGCGACTTGGAAGTCGCGGCCCCAGGGTGGTGAGATGAAACGAAGCAAATTTCATGTCTATTCGAGGAATTGCGGACATTGATGGCGGATTTGGGACCAGTTTCATCCTTGACAGAAGCGGGGGGCTCCGCTAGGTAAGGGCGACTTCCGGGCGGGGGCGTCCGGGAGAACCCGTGGGAGACCGCGATGGCACTCCGTTTTTCCCCCGACAACGAGGCCAGGTTCCAGGCGCTCCTTGCCCGTTATCCTGACCGGCGGGCCGCGCTGATCCCGACCCTGGTCCTCGCGAACCGCGAGTTCGGCTACCTGTCGCGCGAGGCGATGGAGTACGTGGCCTCGCGCCTGGAACTCCCCGAGTCGTACGTCCTCAACACCGCCACGTTCTACACCCTCCTGCGCAAGCACCCGGTCGGCCGCTTCCACATCCAGGTCTGTATGAACGTGTCGTGCTACCTGCGCGGGGCCGACCACCTCGCGGACCACCTGAAGCGGGTCCTGGGCATCGGGTTCGGGGAGGTCACGCCCGACGGCCTGTTTAGCCTGGAGGGGGTGCAGTGCCTCGCCTCGTGCGGGACGGCCCCGGTCATCCAGGTCAACGACGATTACCACGAGGACATGACGGTCGAAAAGGTGGATTGCCTGCTGGAGTCCTTGCGCCGGCAGGCGTCCCAGGCGGACGGTGCGAGGCCCGGAACCGGAGGCGTGCCGTGAGTGAGAACGCGGATCGGTCTGCCCCACCCACCCCGCCCACCGGCCCATTTCTTCTGAGATGCCGGCCGGGCGAGGCGATCCTGCGCCTGGACGACCACCTCACGCGCGGTGGGTTCGAGCCCGTGCGCAAGGCCCTCGCCATGGACCCGGACGCGGTCACGGACGAGGTCAAGCGGGCCTCGCTGCGCGGGCGCGGCGGCGCGGGGTTCCCGGCCGGGGTCAAGTGGGGGTTCCTCCCCAAGGACAACCCGAAGCCGAGGTACCTCGTGGTCAACGCGGACGAGGGGGAGCCGGGGACCTTCAAGGACCGCTACTTCCTCGAGCGCGACCCGTTCCCCCTGCTGGAGGGCGTGATCATCGCGTCCTACGCCATCCGGGCGAACGTTTCGTACATTTATATTCGTGGCGAGTTTGTGAAGCAGATCCGGGTCGTCGAGGACGCGATCCGGCAGCTGTACGACCGGGGGTTTTTGGGTCGCAACGTGCTCGGGACCGGCTACTCGCTGGACGTGTACGTTCACCCGGGCGCCGGGGCCTACGTCTGCGGCGAGGAATCAGCCCTGCTCGAGAGCATCGAAGGCAAGCCGGGCCGGCCCCGCAACCGCCCCCCGTTCCCGGCCCAGGTCGGGCTGTTCGGGTGCCCGACCATCATCAACAACGTCGAGACCATGGCCTGCGTCCCGCTCGTGCTGCGCCACGGGGCCGATGCCTTCCTGAAAATGGGCGTGCCGGGGGACGGCGGTCCCAAGATCTATTGCGTCAGCGGGCACGTCAAGCGCCCCGGCCTCTACGAGGCCCCGATGGGGACGAACCTCAAGAGGATCATTTTCGAGTTCGCGGGGGGGACCCTGGACGACCGCCCCATCCTCGGCGTGATCCCGGGTGGGTCCTCGACCCCGGTCCTGACCGCGGACGAACTGGACGTGGCCATGGACTTCAACAGCATGCGCGCGAAGGGGAGCATGCTCGGGTCCGCCGCGACGGTCGTGTTCACGGAGGGGACATGCCCGGTCGCGGTCCTCCTGCGGATCAGCCGGTTCTACGCGCACGAGTCGTGCGGTCAGTGCACGCCCTGTCGGGAGGGGACGGGGTGGCTCGAACGGGTCGTGGAGTCCATCGAGCACGGGAACGGGCGGCCCGGGGACTGCGACCTGCTGTTGTCCGCGGCCGGGCAGATCCAGGGGAACACGATCTGCGCCCTGGGCGACGCGGCGGCCATGCCCGTCCAGTCCTTCGTCACGAAGTTTCGCGCGGACTTCGAGCGCCACATCGCGGAGGGGCGATGTCCCCACGCTCACGGATAGGGAGACGCCGGCGATGACCGCATCGAGTCCACGGGAGGCCCCATGAGTGGAGAACTCCTCGCCTTCTACGTGCTGGCCGGGGCGGCCGTGGCCGGGGCCTTGTGCGTGGTCCTCCCGCCCTTCGGACGCAACCCCCTGCACGCGGCCCTGGCCCTGCTCGCGACCCTCGCGTGCGTGGCGGGCGTCTTCGTGCTCCTGTCCGCGCACCTGGTCGCGGTCCTCCAGGTGCTGGTCTATGTGGGCGCCGTGATGGTCCTGTTCACGTTCGTGGTCCTGTTGCTGAACCTGCGGCGCGAGGAGTTCATCGGGGCGCGCGTCACGCCCTGGAAGGTGGCGGCGGTCGCGGCGACGGCGGTGTTCGCGGTCAAGACCGCGGGGGCCGTCCTGGCGGCCTCGGCCGGCGCGCGGGCCGCGGACCTCACGGCCCCTGGACTTCAAGCCTACGGCGGGATCCGGGACGTGGGCCGGGAACTGGTGACCACGTACCTCTTCCCCTTTGAACTGACGTCCGTCCTCCTGCTGGTCGCCATCCTGGGGGCGGTCCTGATCGCCCGGCGCGAGAAGGGAGGGGCCGCATGACGAGCATCCCGCTGTCCCACGTCCTGGCCCTGGCGCTGGCCCTGTTTGCCATCGGGGCGGTCGGGGTGATGACCCGCCGCAACCTCCTCGTCGTCCTGATGTCCATCGAACTGATGCTCAACGGCGCGAACGTCGCCTTCCTCGGGTTCGCCCGCTGGCACGGGGACTCCCTGGCCCACGCGGCGGTCTTCATCGTCATGGCCGTGGCCGCGGCCGAGGTCTCGGTGGGGCTCGCGCTCGCGATGGCCCTGTTCCGGCACGGGCGGACCGTGGACGTGGACCGGGCCACGCGGCTGAAGGGGTAGGGCATGCTCCAGGGTCAAGTCGCCACGCTCCTGTACGTGATCGTGTTCGCGCCCCTCGTGGGGGCCGTGGTCAACGGCCTGGGTTCGCGCTGGCTGTCGCGCCGCTTCGTGAGCGCGGTCGGGGTGGGGACCCCGTTCCTGTCCTTCGCGGCGGCGCTCTATTCGTTCGCCGCCCTGATGGGCGTGCGGGGCCAGGAACCCGAGTTCACGGCCGTTTCGACCACGCTGTTCTCGTGGATCTCGGCGGGCCCGATCTCCGTGGACTTCGCCCTGTACCTCGACCCGCTCTCGATGGTCATGACCCTGGTCGTCACCGGGGTCGGGTCCTTGATCCACCTGTATTCCGTGGGGTACATGCACGGCGACCCCTCGTACGCGCGCTATTTCAGCCACCTGAACCTCTTCATGTTCTCGATGCTCCTGCTGGTCCTCGGCCAAAGCCTGTTGCTCCTGTTCGTGGGCTGGGAGGGCGTGGGCCTGTGCTCGTACCTGTTGATCGGGTTCTGGTTTTCGGACATGGACAAGGCCGTCGCGGGCAAGAAGGCCTTCATCGTCAACCGGATCGGGGACTTCGGCTTCCTGCTGGGCCTGTTCGTGCTCGTGTTCTGGATGGGCGGGACCCTGGACGTCCCGGCCCTGCGGGACGCGGTGACCGCGCCGGATTCGCGCATCGCCTCGATGACCGGCGCGGTCACGGTCGTGACCCTGTGCCTGTTCGTGGGGGCCACGGGGAAGTCCGCGCAGATTCCCCTGTACGTGTGGCTCCCGGACGCCATGGCCGGCCCGACCCCGGTGTCCGCCCTGATCCACGCGGCGACCATGGTCACGGCCGGCGTGTACATGATCGCCCGCCTGAACTTCCTGTTCGTGCTGGCGCCGGTCACGATGGCCGTCGTGGCGGGGGTCGGGGCCCTGACCGCCCTGTTCGCCGCGTCCATCGGCCTGGCCCAGAACGACATCAAGAAGGTCCTGGCCTATTCCACGGTCAGCCAGCTGGGCTACATGTTCCTGGGCGTGGGCATGGGCGCCTTCGGGGCCGGGATCTTTCACCTGATGACGCACGCCTTCTTCAAGGCGTGCCTGTTCCTCGGGGCCGGGAGCGTCATCCACGCGATGCACGGGGAGCAGGACATCCAGAAGATGGGCGGGCTCGCCCGGCACATGCCCATCACACGCGCCACCTTCCTGATCTCGTGCCTCGCCATCGCCGGGGTCCCCCTCCTGTCCGGCTTCTTTTCGAAGGACGAGATCCTGTACGGGGCCTTCGTGTTGCGGCACGGGAGCGGCGCCGTGGCCCCGTGGCTCGGGAAACTGTACTTCGTTCTGGCACTGGCCGCGGCCCTGATGACCGCCGTGTACATGTTCCGCCTGTACTTCCTGACCTTCTCGGGCGAGATGCGCTCGCACGACGCCCACCCCCACGAGTCCCCCGCGACCATGACGATCCCCCTGATCCTGCTGGCCGCGGGCGCGGTCGCGGCCGGATGGGTCGGGCTGCCGGACGAGAAACTGAACCTCTTCCACCACTACCTGGAGCCGGTCTTCGCCTGGTCCGGCGAGCGCATCGTCTCGACCGGGAACCACGCCCTCGAGTTCACCCTGATGGGCCTGTCGTCCGTCGTGGCCCTGACCGGGATCGGGCTCGCCTGGCTGATGTACCGGGGGGCCTGGCGCGACGAGCCCGATCGGATCGCCCGTGCCCTTCCCGGCCTCTACCGGGCCATCTTCCACAAGTATTACGTGGACGAACTTTACGCCTTGCTGTTCGTCCGGCCCTTGCAGCGCCTGTCCCGCTGGGCCTTCCGATGGGTGGACGCGGGGCTCGTGGACGGGGTGCTCGTGAACGGGTCCGCGCGGTCCGTCCGGGGCGTGGGCCTCCTGACCCGGATGATGGTGAACGGCGATGTCCAGGCTTACGCCGTGGCCGTGTTCGTGGGCCTCGCCGTCCTGGTCTGGTGGATGTTCTGATGGGAGAGGGGTGGTCCGGCCATGACGTTTGACACTTTCGCGGTCACGCCCTTCCTGACGTGGACCCTGGCGATCCCGCTCCTGGGCGCCGTGGTCCTGGCCCTGGTCCCCCGCGAGCACCTCGCCGCGCACCGCTGGCTGTCGTTCGTGTTCTCGGTCGTGGCCTTCCTGGTGTCCCTGTCGGTGTGGGTCAACTTCGATGCGTCCCTGGCGGGGTTTCAACTGGTCGAGGACCACCCCTGGCTCCCCTTCGGCATCCGCTACACCCTGGGCGTGGACGGGATCAGCCTGCTCCTGGTGATGCTGACCACGTTCCTGACCCCGGTCACGATCCTCGGGGCGTTCTCGAGCATCGAGAAGCGCGTCAAGGAGTTCTACATCGCCATGCTCCTGCTCGAGACGAGCATGGTCGGGACCCTCGTGGCCCTGGACATGGTCCTGTTCTACGTCTTCTGGGAGTTCATGCTGATCCCGATGTACCTGATCATCGGGGTGTGGGGCGGGCCGCGCCGCATCTACGCCGCGGTCAAGTTCTTCCTGTTCACGTTCATCGGATCGGTCCTGATGCTGGTCGGCATCCTCTACCTGCACGTGACGGCCGGCGGGGACACGTTTTCGTACCTCGACTTCCTGCGGCTGGGCGTCCCCGTGCGCGAGCAGATGTGGCTGTTCGCCGCGTTCGGCCTGGCCTTCGCGATCAAGGTGCCGGTCTTCCCGTTCCACACGTGGCTTCCGGACGCGCACGTCGAGGCCCCGACCGCCGGGTCGGTCATCCTGGCCGGGGTCCTCCTGAAGATGGGGACGTACGGCTTCCTGCGCTTCGCGATCCCCCTGTTCCCCGAGGCCGCGGGGGCCTTCGCGGTCCCGGTCATGGTCCTCGCGGTCATCGGGGTCGTCTATGGGTCGCTGATGGCCTACGCGCAGGACGACGTCAAGAAACTGGTCGCCTACTCGTCCGTCGCGCACCTGGGCTTCGTGATGCTCGGGATGTTCGCCCTGACCACCGAGGCCGTGCAGGGGAGCCTCCTCCAGATGGTCAACCACGGCGTCTCGACCGGGGCGCTGTTCCTGTTGGTGGGCGTCCTGTACGAGCGCCGGCACACGCGCCTGATCGAGGCGTACGGCGGCATCGCGCGGCCCATGAAGGTCTTCGCCGCGATCCTCGTGATCATCACCCTGTCGTCCATCGGGCTGCCCGGGACCAACGGGTTCGTGGGCGAGTTCCTGATCCTCGCCGGGACCTTCCGCGAGGCCCTGTCCGCCCCCGGGGACCTCGGCGCCGCGAACTTCAAGACCGCGGGCGTGGTCTTCGGGGTCCTCGCCGCGTCGGGGGTCCTGCTCGGGGCGATCTACATGCTCACGATGGTCCGCAAGGTCCTGTTCGGGCCGATCACCCACCCGGAGAACGAGCGCCTGCGCGACGTGGGCGTCCGCGAGTTCGCGGTCCTGGCGAGCCTCGTGGTCTGCGTGTTCTGGATCGGCGTGTTCCCCAACTTCTTCCTGAAGAGGACCGAGGCGAGCGTGAACGCGACGCTGCAAGCGTACAAGGCCCGGATCGTGGAGCACCGGGCCTTCCACGCGGCCCGGCCGACCCCCGACATCGCCCGGGACCTCGTCGCCGAGGGGGAGGTGCGGCCATGAAGGACCTCCTCTCCCTGTCGCCCCTGTGGATCCCGGCCCTGACCGGGGTCCTGGCCCTGGTCCTGGACCTCCTGGCCCCACGCCGCGGCCCGCGCGGATTCCTGGGGGCCATCGTGGCCGCGGGGCTCGCGACCGCCGGCGTCGCCGCGGCCCTCCTGTGGACGGGCGGGCCGTCCCTGGACGCCCCGTTTCTTCGCGGGGTCCTGCGCCTCGACGCCTACGCGGCCTTCTTCGCGGTCCTGATCGTGTTCGCGGGCGCCGCCTCGTCCCTCTTCGCGATCCACCCCCTCCCGGAGCAGCAGGCCGAGCACGGCGAGTTCTACGTCCTCCTCGCGTTCTCCGTGGCCGGGGCCCTGGCCATGGTCGCCGCCACCGACCTCGTGACCCTGTTCCTGGGCCTCGAGGTGATGAGCCTGGCCGTCTATGTCCTGTGCGCCAGCCGGAAGGGGTCCCCGTTCGCGACCGAGGCCGGGATGAAGTACTTCGTGCTCGGAGGGTTCGCGTCGGCCTTCCTGCTGCTGGGCATCGCCTTCCTGTACGGGGCGACCGGGTCGCTGAACCTCGCCGGGGTTGCCGACGCCCTCGCGCGCGGCGGCGCAGGCGGGGCGCAGACTTACGCCCAGGTCGCGCTCGTGCTGCTTCTGGTCGCCTTCGGGTTCAAGGTCGCGGCCGTGCCCTTCCACCTGTGGACCCCGGACGTGTACGAGGGCGCCCCGACCCCGGTCACGGTCTTCATGGCGGGCGCGGTCAAGGCCGCGGGGTTCGCGGTCCTGGGGCGCGTGGTCCTGACCGCGTTCCAGGCCCCGGCCTTCGCATCCCTGCCGGTCACGGCGCCGGGCGCGTTCCTGGTCCTGTCCGTCGTGACCATGGTCGTGGGCAACGTCCTGGGCATCGTGCAGGACAACGTGAAGCGCATCCTCGCGTACTCGTCCATCGTGCACGCGGGGTATCTGCTGCTGGGCCTGTACGCCGGCACCGGGTCGCCCACCGCCCTGAACGGCGGAGTTCCGTTCTACCTGCTGACCTATGTGATCGCGACCGTGGGGGCCTTCGGCGTCCTGTCCCTGCTCGCGCGCGCCGGGGTCGAGGACCTGTCCCTGGACCGCGTGGCCGGCCTGGGGCGGCGCCACCCCGGGCTCGCCGCGCTCCTCCTGGTCGCGCTGTTGTCGCTCGCGGGCATCCCGCCGTTCGCGGGATTCATGGGCAAGTTCTACCTGTTCCGCGAGGTCCTGCGCGCGGACCCGTCCGCCAACGTCCCCTGGGTGGTCGTGGCCGTGCTCAACAGCCTGATTGCATTGTACTATTATCTTCGCATCGCCGTCTATCTGTACTTCCGAGACCCGGACGGCGAGCCGGCCGGCGCGGTCCGCAGCGCCCCGGGAGTCGTGACCGCGGGGGTCGCGGCCCTGCTCGCGCTCGTGGTCGGGGTCTTCCCGGGCCGCTTCATCGCGGCCTCCGAGTCCGCGGCCGCGCGGTCCACGATCCCGGCGACCCGCGTCGAGGCGGCGGACACCGTGGGTCGCGTCGTGCGGGACGTCCGTCCCCTCATCCGGTCGCGCGAGACCCTCCGGCGGCTGCGCGAGGCGGAGCGCCGCGCGGGCGGGGTGGGCCGATGAGCCGGCTTCCGACCCCGCTGGGCGAGGCCCTCCGGTCCTTCAACCCCGCCTGCCGCCGCGCGTTTCGGGCGCTCGCGCTCCGGGCCGGCGCGGGCGGGCGTCCCCTCGCGTGCTTCGATGCGGACGGGACCCTGTGGGCCGAGGACATCGGGGAGGGGATGCTCCGCTGGCTCGCGGCCGGAGGGCTCCTGCCCGGCACGCGGGCGCCCTGGACGCACGTGTGGGCCGAGTACGAGGCCCGCGTGCGCGAGGACCGCTGCGCCGGGTACGCCTGGGCCGTCGCGAAGATGGAGGGCCTGCGCGAGGACGACGTGGTGCGCTGGTCGCGCCAGTTCGCGGCGGCGTGGCCCTGCTACCGCCCCGCGATGGTGCGCCTGCTGCGCGGGCTTTGCGAGGCCGGGGTCGAGGTGGTCCTCGTGACCGCGACCAGTCGCTGGCTCGTCGAGGCCGCCGCGGAGTGCATGGGGTTGCCCTCGGTCCGGGTGCTGGGGATCGAGGTCCGCGTCCACGGCGGGGTCCTGACCGGGGAGGTCGTGCGGCCCGTGACGTGCCGCGCGGGCAAGGTCGAGGCGATCCGGCTGCACCTGGCCCGGATGCCGGACCTCGCGGTCGGGGACAGCGCCGGGGACCTCGAGATGCTCGAGGTCGCGGGGCGTGCGGTGGTCGTGGGCCGCCGGGACCAGCCGCGCGCCGAGATGGTCCTCCTGGCCCGCGAGCGCGGGTGGCCGGTGCAGTGGTTCTGATCGGGGGTGCAAGTGCGCGGTTTCCAGGACAAGGTGGTGCTGATCACGGGGGCGTCCTCCGGGATCGGGGCCGCGCTCGCGCGGGAGTTCGGGCGGCGCGGCGCGTCCCTGGTCCTGTGCGCCCGCCGGACCTCGCGCCTCGAGGCCCTGGCGCGGGAGGTCGGGGAGGCGCGGGCCCTTGCGGTGTCCTGCGACGTGACCCGGGACGGGGACGTGGAGGCCGCGACCGCCGCGGCCGTCCAGCGCTTCGGGCGCCTGGACGTGGCCGTGGCGAACGCGGGCTTCGGGGTCGCGGGCCGCGTGGATTCCCTGACCCTCGACGACTTCCGCCGCCAGTTCGAGACCAACGTCTTCGGGGTCCTGCGCACCGTGTACGCCGCCTTGCCGGAACTGAAGAAGACGCGAGGGACCCTGGCCCTGATGGGGAGCGTGAGCGGGCACGTGTCCGCGCCGGGGATGGCCCCCTATTGCATGAGCAAGTTCGCGGTGCGGGCCCTCGCGGAGGCCCTGGGCGGCGAGTTGCGGCGCGACGGGGTGTCGGTGGTCCTGGTGAGCCCCGGGTTCGTGGACAGCGACATCCGCCGGACCGACAACCAGGGCCGGGTCCACAACGGGGCGAAGGACCCGGTCCCCTCGTGGCTCGTCATGCCCGCGGAGCGTGCCGCGCGGCGGATCGTGCACGCGGTGGAGCGTCGCGTCCCCGAGGCGATCATCACCGGGCACGGCCAGGTCCTCGTGGCCCTGGACCGGTACGCGCGGGGCCTCGTGCGCGTCGTGCTGCGTCGCTCGACCCGCTCCCGCCGCCCGCCGTCGGACTGAAGGGATGTGGACAGGAACAAGGAGGACCCCATGACAGAACCCACGAAAGAGGCCGTCCAGGGATCGAGAGGTCCGGTCACCGGTTTCTTCGGCCGGGTCGCGGGGGCCGTGGTCTTCCTGGCCGTCACGGCCGGGGTCCTGGTGCCCCTCGGCTGGTCGTTCTGGAACACCGTGCGGGACCGGGGCGCAACGATGGACCTGTCCCTGCTGCACGAACGGACCGGGGACGCGGCCCTCGAACAGGGAGACCCCCAGGCCGCCTTGACCGCGTACGCGCGCGCCAGGGCCATCCGCGGGACGCCGGACATCGAACGCAAGGTGGCGCGGGCCCGCGCGGAACTCGTGGCCATCCGGCCCGACCTGCTCGAGGCCCGGGCCGTGGCAGACCTCGAGTACGAGTGCCGATGGCTCCTCGCGGACGACCCGGAGGCCCGGGCCACCTGCCAGGTGGTGACCGGCCACATCGCGGCCCTGAACCAGAATGCGGAGGCGGCCCAGAAGGCATACAAGGAGGCGCTCGCGGCCTCCCCGGACCACCCCGGGGCGCACCTGGGCCTCGCCCTCGCCGCGTACCGCTCCGGGGATTCGCGCACGGCCCAGGCCGAGTTCGATGCGGTCCTCCGGAAGGTCCCCGACCACCTGGATTCGCTGATCGGGCTCGGGGACGTCCACCTGGCCGCGGGCGAGACCGAGGCGGCCGTCGAGTCCTACCAGAAGGCGATTCAGACCCGCGAGGACGCCCGGGCCCACCACGGGCTGGGGATCGCGTTCGCGCGACAGAACAAGGGCCAGGAGGCGGCCGACGAGTTCCAGAGGAGCATCTCCCTGAACCCCCAGGCCTTCGGGTCGTACGTGGCGCTCGGCAACCTCCTGGCCGGGGCCGGGGCCCTGGACCGGGCGGAGCGGGCGTTCCGGTCCGCCCTCTCCCTGCGCGAGGACGCCTCGGTCCAGGTCGCGCTCGCCTCGGTCCTGACCCGGCAGGGGCGGGCCGCGGAGGCGATGCAGTTGATCGGGTCGGCCCTGAACGCCGGGTCGCGCGAGCCCGCCGTCCTGCTGGAGGCCGCGCGGGCCCTGGAGAACCTGGGTCGCAAGGAGGAGGCCCGGGGCTTCTACGAGGCGACGGGGAACGCGCTGAAGGAGGTCTCGTCCACGATGGAGCAAGAGACCGCGGAGGCGTTCCGCCGGGAGGTCGAGGCCGGGCTCCAGCGCACGGGCGGCGGCGGGGCGCAGCCGTCCCGGTGATCTTGGGGTCATCTCCTCAGGTACGCGCGCGCCTCGGCGGCCTGGGACCCGTTCGGATTCACGTCAAGATATTTCAGATAGAGAAAACGGGCGTCCTTCGCATTCCCGAGGCGGGCGTGCGCACGGGCGAGCCCGACGATGGCCGGGCCGTAGTTCGGGCTCGCGTCCATGGCCTGCTGGAAGAGCGCGGCCGCCTCGCGATACCGGCCCAGGCGAAACTCGCACTCGGCCGTCTTGACCTTCGGCTCCACCGAGGCCGGGCGGAGTCGGGCCGCGGCCTGGAAGTGCGCCAGGGCCTTCTTCGGATCCCGTCCGAGGAGGCGAATCCCCTCGGCCATGTGCTGGTCATAGTTCAAATCATCTGAAGTGCGGTCAACTGCGGGGGAGGGGGCCGGCGGCGTGGGCGCCGCGACCGCACGGGCTTCCGGCCGCTTCTCCGGGACCGCCGGCGGATCCGGAGCCGGGGCTGGCGGCTCGGCGACGGCGGGCGGGGCCGGGTGCGCGGACGCCGGCGAGGGACCCGTGTCCGCGGTGCTCGCGGAAGAGGGGGCGCCGGGGTTGGCTTCCGGCACGCCCGACCGCGGCTCCACCGGCGGTTGCGTCGTGGGGACCGCCACCGGGGCGG
>DYKK01000461.1 GCA_020722625.1 Anaeromyxobacter dehalogenans | reverse complement strand
CTTGAGCGTTTGGGCCCTTGGCCCTTGGCGGCCGGCGCCGCCGTGCGTCAGCCGGCGGCGCGTGCGCCCGGCATGGGCGCGAGGTCCGGAAGGTGCTGCATGGCCCCCGATCCGGCCCGCGGGCCCGAACGACCTGCGGGCGGTGGGGATCCTCAAGGACGTGACCAGCGCGGCCTACCGGAAGGACCCGCGTCCTGACCTTGGCAACGCGAACGACCGGCTGAACCGGTTGCGCGGACTGCTGCGGATCGCGCACGAGATCAAGCGGCCGTCGCACGACCAGTAGCCCCGAGCCATCGCCCCCGCTTCGGGTTATGATTCGCCGCGGTGCAATGCCATGCGCCGACTCGACCGGGGGATTCCAGGGTGGGTGCGTTCCTGCCGGGCACGGAGGTCACGTTCCGCGGGCTGCGGTGGGAGGTGGTCTACTCGCAGCCGGGCGGGACGGACCTCGACCTGTACCGGCTCCGCTGCCTCGACGCCGGCCTGCGCGGCACCGAGATGGATGTCGTCCACCCCTTCGAGCCGCTGGAGCCCGTCACCACGGAGATGGACCCCGCCCGCCCGGGCCGCCTCGACACGTGGCGCGTGTACCACCAGGCGTTCCTGCTGGAGCAGGCCCTGGGGACCGACACGCTGGTCGCGGTGCAGCCGGGCCGCCTGCGGATCGCGCCCTACCAGCTCGTGCCGGTGATGCGGGCGCTCCGGATGAGCCGCGTGCGCCTGATGCTCGCGGACGGCGTCGGCCTCGGGAAGACGGTCGAGGCGGGCCTGGTCCTGGCCGAGTTGATCGCGCGCCGCCGCGCGAACCGCATCCTGGTCGTGTCGCCGGCCGGGCCGTGGGGGCCGCCCCTGCCCAAGGTTCGTGAAGGATTCCCCGGCTCGCGCAACCAACAGGATGGGCGCCGGGGGTTTCCGCCGTCGCCCGGATTTCGCGGTCCCTATAGAATCACATGGAGGTGCTAGCATGAGCGGTTCATCGAGGTTCCTGGCGTTCCTGGGTGCGGCAGCTCTCGCGGGCTGCGGCACGAGCCTTCCGTCCGGCGGCCAGAAGCAGGTGGTTTCCGGGCAGGTGGCGCTCACGTCGTTCGCGGCGCCGGTCGATACCGCGCGCGTCCTCCAGGCCGGCAAGGTCGTCGCCTCCCGGCCGGTGGCCGCGGACGGCACCTTCCGGCTCGAGATCCCGGTCGGCAAGGGCTACTCGATCGAGTTCGCGGGGGCGAACGGAGCCACCGGCCTGGTGTTTCCCCGCTCCACCGGCCAGATCCAGACCCGGTTCGACATCCGGGCGGCAGGGGCCGCATTCGATCTGGGCACGATCCGGCGCGTCGGCGACGCTCGTGGGCAGGCGTTCAGGTTCCTGAAGGGCGCACCCGCGCCGGCCGCGGGCGACGCGAGCCAGGACGGCGACAACGTCCAGTGCGAGGACGGGATTGACCCTACCACCGGGGCGGTCTGCGTGGACGACGCACAGGACGAGACGGCGAAGACCTGCACTGCGACGACCGCAGGAGAATCGGAAGGTGAACCGGCGAAGGGTCCGGACGGCGACAGCGTGGACTGCGAGAACGGAATCGACCCGAAGACCGGCGCGGAGTGCGACGGCGGTCCCGCCGCGAACGCCGGCACGGACGAGAAGGGCCAGGAAGGCGCGGCCACCGAGGCCGCCGGCGAGGAAGCCGGGGGCAAGGACGGCGACAGCGTGGACTGCGAGAACGGAATCGACCCGAAGACCGGCGCGGAG
>DYKK01000072.1 GCA_020722625.1 Anaeromyxobacter dehalogenans | reverse complement strand
AATCCGAAATCCTGATTCGCCGCCCTGGAGGCGGCGAATCAGGGGCGGCTTCGCCGCTTGACCCGCGACCCCCCGCGGATCATCATGCGATCTGGAAAGGAGGGGCGGTCCGATGGCCCTGACCCGGCGCAGCGAGTTCATCCCCAAGTGGATCGCCTGGGAGACCACGCGCCGCTGCAACCTGGACTGCGTGCACTGCCGGTGCTCGTCGAACGCGGACGCCCCGGCCGGGGAGTGGACCACGGCCCGGGCCCTCGCCTTCCTCGACGACCTCGCGGCCTGGGTCCAGCCGGTCGTGGTCCTGTCGGGCGGGGAGCCCCTGGTCCGTCCCGACCTCTTCCAGATCGCCCGGCACGGCACGGACCTCGGCCTGCGCATGTGCCTGGCCACGAACGGGACCCTGGTCACGCCCGAGGTGTGCCGGTCCCTGCTCGAGTCCGGCATCCGGATGGTGTCCCTGTCGCTTGACGGCCCCACCGCCGAGGTCCACGACGACTTCCGCCGCATGCCGGGCGCCTTCGAGGGCGCGGTGCGCGCGGCCCGCCTCCTGCGCGAGCACGGAATCCCGTTCCTGGTCAACTCGTCGTTCACGCGGCGCAACCAGCACACCATCGCACAGACCTTCCACCTGGCGAAGTCCCTGGGCGCCACCGCGTGGTACCTGTTCATGATCGTGCCCACCGGCCGTGGCGAGGACCTCCTGCGCGAACTCATCCGCCAGCCGGACTACGACGAGATCCTCGAATGGCACTACGAGCAGGAACGCCGCGAGCACGACATCCTGATGCGCCCGACCTGCGCCCCGCATTACTACCGGATCGTGCCGCAACTCGCCCGCCGGGACGGGTCGCGCTTCCGCCGCCGCGACCTGACCTTCTCGACCGGGTCCGGCAAGGGGTGCGTGGCCGGACAGACCATCTGCCTGGTGGACGCCTTCGGCGAGGTCCACCCCTGCTCGTACATGGAACAGTCCGCGGGCAACGTGTTCGAGCGCCCGTTCCGCGACATCTGGGAGTCCTCGCCGCTGCTGCGTTCCCTGCGCGACTTCGATGCCTACAAGGGGCGGTGCGGGGCGTGCGAGTTCCGCAACGTGTGCGGGGGCTGCCGCGCGCGCGCCTACGCCTTCACGGGCGACGTCCTGGGCGAGGAACCCCTGTGCGACTACGTCCCGGTGCGGTGGAGGCGCCAGGGCGCCGGAACCCGCCCGCCCGCCGGACCGGTCACCCCGCCTTCCCCGCCGCCTGACGAGCGGTGACGGCTCCCTGGAGTCGCTCGCGCAGGGCCGCGTTCTCGCGACGAGCCCGCGCGAGGGCCGAACGCGCCAGCCGCCCGCGCGGCGGGGTCGGGGCCTCGAGCGCGGCCTTGGCCTTGGCCGGCTCCACGAACGCCCCTTCCGGGACGTACCGCAGGACCAGGCCGTCCAGGTCCTCGCACGCCCCCTCGAACTGCGGGGTCATCCGGATCGCCCCGGTCGGGCACGGCTCCACGCACAGCCCGCAGTACATGCACTTGCCGGCGTCCACCGCGAACTCGGTCATCCCGCGCACCTTGTCGCGCTTCTCGATGCCGATGAAGATGCACCCGATGGGGCACGCGTTCTCGCACAACTTGCAGGCCGTGCAGAGGGCCGGGTCCACCTCGAGGACCCCGCGGTAGCGCACGGGCAGGGTCTCGACCACGGGCCTGGGCGAGCGGTCCGGGTACTGGATGGTCATGGGTCGTCGCAGGAAGTTCGCGAGCGTGACGACCATCCCATCGAAGATGGTCACCCCCGCGCTCCAGACCCCCCGGAAGTAGTCGCGCACCGCGCCGGTCATTCCGACCTCCGCCTCACAGGAACGGGTTCAGCGACACCTGGAACGGCCCCTGGCGCAGCGTCCGCAGGACCTTGCGCGCGAAGACCGCGGCCAGGGCCACGCCTGCCCCGAACGTCGCCACGCTCATCGCCGTCTCGGCCGCGCCGCGCACGAAGACCCCCCACGCCGCGGCCCCGAGGAACACGAGCGCCCCGAGCGGCACCAGGTACTTCCAGCACACGCTCATCAACTGGTCCACGCGGATGCGCGGCAGGGTCCAGCGCAGCCAGATCACCACGAAGACCAGGAACAACGCCTTGGCCGTGAACACGGCCCACCCGAGCAGGGTCAGGGGGACGGACGCGGCCATGGTCGCGGCCGGGACCCCCGGGACCTGCCAGCCGCCCAGGAACAGGGAGGTCATCAGCGCGGACATGATGTAGAGGTTCCCCCACTCCGCGAAGAAGTAGAAGACGAAGCGCATCCCGCTGTACTCGGTGTTGTAGCCCGCGACCAGTTCGCTTTCGGCCTCCGGCAGATCGAAGGGGGTGCGGTTGCCCTCGGCGAGCGACGAAACCAGGAAGAAGAAGAACGCGACCAAGGTGAAGGGGTTGTGGAACAGGTACCACTGCCACGGCCAGCCGCCCTGCCGCTCGATGATCGTCTGGAACCCGAGCGACCCGGCCAGGACCACGACGGTCGCCACGGCGAGGCCCGACGGGATCTCGTAGGAGACGATCTGCGCCGCGGAGCGGAACCCCCCGAGCAGGGACCACTTGTTCGCGGACGCGAACCCCCCGATCAGGATCCCCACGACCGTGAAGCCCGTCACGGCCAGGACGTAATAGACGCCCACCGAGAGGTCCGTGACCACGAGGGCCTGCCCGAAGGGAATGGTGACCAGGGTCAGGACCACGCCGACCATGGCGAAGTAGGGGCCGACGCGGAACAGGACGGGCAGGGACTTCGGGGGGATGAAGTCCTCCTTCAGAAAGCACTTGACGCCGTCCGCGAGCCACTGGAGGATGCCCTGCGGGCCCACCCGGTTGGGGCCAATGCGGTTCTGCATCCGCCCCGCGATGCGGCGCTCGGCCCACGACGCGACCCCCGCGAACAGGGCGAAGACCACGAGCAGCAGGAACAGGGCCAGCACGAGATAGGCCGCCACCAGGGTCCACGTCGGGGGCAGGGGCGAGGTCTCGTCCGCGAAGCCGTAGAGTCCCGCCAGCAAGGTCAGGACGTCGGGCGGGAACAGGGTCGCGGACCACTCGAACGGGACCGGCAGCGCTCGCAGGCCCTCCACGGTGACCGTGCCGCGGAACCGGGCGGTCTTCAGACCCAGGGCCTCGACGAAGGCGCGCGTGAGGGGCGCACGGACCTCGCGGTCGGCGACTCGCTCGGCGGGGAGTCGCACGTCGCGGACCTCGCGGACCGATCCGTCCGCGTCCGTGACCTGCCCCGTGAACAGGAGCGCGAGCGGGGCCTGCCCGCCCGCCTCCCCGAATCCCTCGCCCCGGACCTGGAGGGTCGCGTTCAGGCGGACCGTGTCGGGCGACACCGCCGTGATGCGCGGCCCACCGTGGGCGGCGCCGGCGTTCGCGACCGCGAACAGCCCCGCGACCAGGGAACCCAGCACGCGCATGTTCATCCGTCACCCCGCCCGCGCGACCCCCGCTGCCGGGGCCGCGCCAAGACGGCCTCGCCGCCGAGGCCGGGCGCATTGTAGGGGGGCCGATCCGGGGGTGTCAATGAGGATCGCTTTTCTCGACCCAATGCCATACAATCTGGTCGGTCCGGCCGCACGGATCCGGGCAGGGCGGGGCTCCGAGGAGGTTTGGCCATGACGACGTTGCGCCTGGGTTTTCTGGCAGCCTGTGTGACGGCGCTCGGGGTCTGGTCCGCCTGCGGGGGAGGGGGGACGACCCCGGGACCCGACCAGGGAGGCCCCGACACCAGCGACCCGGGAATTCCGCATGACGGTGCGGCCGAGGACGGCCTCTCGCCGTTGCCGGACGGCGGCGAGGTCGGTCCGGACGTCGGTCCGGAGGTCGTCCAGGAGGCGGGCGACACCGGCCCCGGGGACCTCGGCGGCCCCGAGGAGGTCGTGATCGAGTGCCCGGGGAACCTCCACTGCCCCTGCGAGGAGAACGGTGACTGCTTCAGCGGCTTCTGCGTGGAGACGATGTTCGGCCAGGAGTGCACGGACCAGTGCCTCGAGGAGGGCGACTGCCCGCAGGGGTGGGCGTGCTCGGTGTGCGGGTCCCTGGGGGGGGACCCGGTCTATTGCTGCGTCCCACCGTTCCAGCGGCTCTGCCAGCCGTGCCGGGAGGACCCGGAGTGCCTCCCGCCGTACGGCGCGGGCGGCAAGAAGTACCTGTGCATCGAGTACGGGCCGGACGGGAAGTTCTGCGGGACGGAGTGCGCGTCGAACTCGGACTGCCCGAAGGACTACGATTGCGTGCCCATCGCGGTGGGACGGGCGATGGTTCAACAGTGCCGCCCGGCCGGGGGCGCGCCCTGTCCTTGCACGGACAAGTACGCGTCAGGTGGTTATCTGACAGATTGTTACAATGAAAACGAATGGGGTGTGTGCAGCGGCCAGCGCACGTGCGATACCGACTGCGACGCGAAGGTCCCGGCCCAGGAGGCGTGCGACCTGGTGGACAACGACTGCAACGGCAAGGTGGACGACAACGTCCCTCCGCGGCCTTGCCCGCTCGAGAACACCTACGGGACGTGCGAGGGCGCGACCCTGTGCGCGAGCGGCCAGGAGGTCTGCCAGGGGGCGTACGCGGCGCCCGAGGTCTGCAACGGCAAGGACGACGACTGCAACGGCACGACGGACGACGGGTTCGAGGACACGGACAAGGACGGGATCGCGGACTGCGTGGACCCGGACCTGGACGGGGACGGGGTGCCCAACGAGTCCGACAACTGCAAGATGGTGCCGAACGCGGACCAGAAGAACAGCGATTCCCCCGAGGACCTGCTCGGGGACGCCTGCGACGACGACGACGACAACGACGGGGTCCCGGACGTGGCGGACAACTGCCCGTTCGTGAAGAACACGGACCAGAAGAACAACGACGGGGACGCGCTCGGGGACGCCTGCGACCCGGACGACGACAACGACACGGTCCCGGACGCCCAGGACAACTGCCCCTTCACGGCGAACGCGGACCAGGCCGACCTGGACGGGGACAAGGTCGGAGACGCGTGCGACGACGACCTGGACGGGGACGAGGTCAAGAACATCGTGGACAACTGCCCGACCGTCGCGAACCCCGACCAGAAGAACAGCGACCACGACGACCTCGGGGACGTGTGCGACCCGGACGACGACAACGACGGGGTCCCGGACACGGAAGACAACTGCCCGTGGGTCGCGAACGGGGACCAGTCGAACGCGGACGGGGACGCGGCGGGCGACGCCTGCGACTGCGACGCGGACGACGACGGGTACGCGAACGAGGCGTCGGGCTGCCCCAAGCCCGACGAGCCGGACAACTGCCCATCCATGGCCAATCCCGACCAGGCGGACGTGAACAACAACGGGATCGGGGACGCCTGCGAGAACGACTGGGACTCGGACGGGGTCGTGAACGAGGACGACAACTGCCCGTGGACCTTCAACCCCTTGCAGGAGGACGTGGACCACGACAGCCTCGGGGACGCCTGCGACGACGAGAAGGACGGGGACGGGATCCCGAACGGCGAGGACAACTGCCCCGGGGTCGCGAACCCCTTGCAGGAAAACATGGACGGCGACGGCCTCGGGGATGCGTGCGACCCGGACATGGACGGGGACGAGGACCCGAACGAGAACGACTGCCAGCCCCTGAACCCGGCCGTGTCGCACAACGCGCTCGAGAGGTGCGACCAGGAGCCGGACCTCGTGGACGACAACTGCAACGGGCTCACGGACGAGGAGGATGCGCAGGGGTGCGGGCTGTACTACTACGACGCGGACAAGGACAACTACGGCAAGGACCTGTCGAAGTGCCTGTGCCGGCCGCAGGGGTTCTACACGGCCCTCGTGTCCGGCGACTGCGACGACGCGGACGCCCAGCGCAACCCGGGCGTGCAGGAGATCTGCAACAACGGCAAGGACGACAACTGCAACGGGAGCGAGAACGACGAGAACGCGATCAACTGCACCGTGTATTACTTCGACGGCGACGGGGACAACTGGGGGACGCCCGCGGACTTCAAGTGCCTGTGCGTCGCCGTGGGCGACTACAAGACGAAGTTCGCCGGGGACTGCGACGACAACGACCCCCAGGTGAACCCCAACCAGAAGGAGGTCTGTTACGACGGCAAGGACAACGACTGCTCCGGGACCCAGAACGACGAGAACGCGCTGTCGTCCAAGCCGTTCTACGAGGACAAGGACGGGGACACCTGGGGCACGCAGGCGTACAAGTATTTCTGCTACGAGAGCGGGACCTGGCGGGCCGAGAAACCCGGGGACTGCAACGACAACGACGCGGACGTGAACCCGGACCAGCCGGAGGTCTGCGGCAACGGCAAGGACGACAACTGCGACGGCTTCCAGGACACGGAAGGGGCCGTGGGGTGCCAGACGTACTACTGGGACGGGGACAACGACGGGTACGGGGTCCACAACGACTCGAAGTGCCTGTGCACGGCGTCCGGCAAGTACAACACGCTGACCGGCGGGGACTGCAACGACTCGATCGGGTCGATCCACCCGAACGCGGCCGAGGCGTGCAACAACGTGGACGAGAACTGCAACGGCAGCACGGACGAGGGCGACCCGGTCCCGATGTGCGGGAACCCGGCGAACGGCACGCCCAAGTGCGAGGGGGGCCAGTGCAAGGTGGCGTCGTGCGCGACCGGGTACTACGACGTGGACAGCGGGTTCACGAACGGGTGCGAGTGCCAGTGGGACCAGTGGGACGCGACCGCGAACTCCTGCGCCGCCGCGTACAACCTCGGGACCCTGGCCGACGACGGCTCCTCCGCCACTGTTTCGGGCCGCATCGTGCCGGATTCGGACGCGGACTGGTACAAGGTCACCCTGACGGACTCCGGGGACAGCGGGACGATGTCCAGTCCCGGGTACGACAAGTTCCGCCTGAACGTCACGTTCGTCTATGGCGACGCGGGCATCGTCGTGGACGTGTACCGCGGGGACTGTGGTACGAGCGTCGGGGGGGCGTGCCGGAATGCCGACTGGTTCGGGATTCCCGACCGGACGTATCCCTCTCCGTGCATGAGCCCGCCGAGTGGGGTGTACTGGAGTTGCGCCCCTGGGGAGGCGTGCTGCGAGAGCCCCCCGAGCGTGGGCAAGTGCAACGGCTACTACGATTGCGAGGACAACGGGGCGACGTTCTACATCCGCGTGCGGCGGGCCTCGGGGAGCGCCTCCTCCTGCGCCGGGACGGACTACACGCTGCAGATCAAGAACGGGTGAGGCCCCCTGGGGCCGCGACCGTCGGGGTCGCGGCGGCCCGGTGCAAGGTTCGACGTGCCAGGACCCCGTGACGATGTGGGGACAACACAACGGCCGGACGAGGTCCCGGGCCCTCCTGAAAGCCCTGGCAGGGCTCGAGGCCCCGGAAATCGGCGATGGGCTCGGCGACGTTCCCATCGTCATCCGCAAGGCCGCGGGGGCTCGGGTCCAGGACGCGGACGGCAACCGCTACATTGACCTGACGTCCTTCTTCGGGGTCGCGGCGGTGGGCCACCGCAACCGCGCGGTGGTCCAGGCGATCCGCCGGCAGGCCGGGCGGCTGTTGCACGCGATGGGCGACGTGCATCCCGGGGATGCGAAGGCCGTGTTCCTGCGGGAGTTGCGCGCGTGGCTTCCCGCCGGGGACTACCGGGCCGTCCTGTCCCTCAACGGCTCGGACGCGGTCGAGACCGCGCTCAAGTTCGCGGCCTCGGCCACGGGCCGCCCCGGGGTCATCGCCTTCGAGGGGTCGTATCACGGGCTGTCGGCCGGGGCCCTGGAGGTGACGGCCCAGCGCGTCTTCCGGGATCCGTTTGGGGCCACCCTGTCCGGGCGCGCCTCCTTCGTGCCGTTTCCGGGGGCGGGAGGCCCGGACGGCGACAAGGTGCTGGCGCGGGTGCGGCGTCTGGCCCGCCGGAACGAGGCGCCTCCCGGCGCCGTGATCGTGGAGCCGATCCAGGGGCGGGGGGGGATCCGCGTGCCCCCGCGCGGGTTCCTGAAGTCGCTCGCGGACCTGGCCCGCGAGGAAGGGCTCGTCCTGATCGCGGACGAGGTCTATACGGGCGTCGGGCGGACCGGCGCGTTCCTCGCCTGCGACCACGAGGGGGTCGTGCCGGACCTTGTGTGCCTCGGCAAGGCCCTGGGCGGCGGGGTCCCCCTGTCGGTCTGCCTGATGAAGCCCCGGGTGGCCGAGGCCGTGCGCGCCGCGGGGGGCGAGGCCCCGCACACCTCCACGTTCCTGGGGCATCCCCTGGGATGTGCGGCGGGGACCGCGGTGCTGCGCGAGTTGCGACGAGGGGACCTCTGCGCGCGGGCCCGCCGCATCGGCGATGTCCTGCTGGGGCGCGGGCGCGAGTGGGCCGCGCGCTTTTCGTTCATCCAAGACGTCCGCGGGGTCGGGGCCATGGCCGGCATCGAGTTGTCCGCCCCACCCGTGGCCCGTGAGGTCACCCGACTCGCCCTGGAGCGCGGCGTGATCCTCCTGACCGAGGGCGAGGCGGGCCGGGTCCTCGCCTTCACCCCGCCGCTCGTGATCTCTGACGCGGACCTGCGCGCGGCCCTCGACATCGTGGAGTCGTGCCTGCGCGACGCGCCGGGCTCGGGGGCCGGATGACCGTGGATGACTCTCTGGCCCGGCAGGTCCGGGAGGTGATCGAGTCCGGGTCGCCCCTGGACGAGGACGCCTTTGCGGCCCTGTGCCTTGCGGTCGCCGAGGCCCAGGGGTTGCTCCGGCCGGACGCCCCCGCGCGCGGCCTTGACGCGATCGAGCCCCTGCCGGAAGCCGCCTTCAAACTGATGACGGTCGCACACTTCCCGCCGTCCGAGGCCCAGGCGGTGTTTCACACCTCGGGGACCACGCGAGGGACCCCCGGGCGACACCTCGTTCGCGACGCGAGCCTGTACCGGGTGTCCGTGCTCCGGGGCTTTGAGCGCTTCGCGATGTATCCCCCGCGACCCGGGCGGTTCGTGAGCCTGGTCCCGGCCGCCTCGGAACGACCGCATTCGTCATTGTCATCCATGATATCGTATGTTCTGGAAACATATCCCGAGGTGCCGCCTTCGCGCGTCCGGGACGGGGACCGCCTGGACGTCGCGACGATTCGCGACGCCCTGGAGTCCGCGGTCCGCGCGCGGGAACCGGTCCTGCTCCTGGGGACCACGCTCGACTTCCTGACCTTCTTCGAGGCCGTGGGGTCCTGGGGCGTCCGGTTGCCGCCCGGCAGCCGGGCCATGCACACCGGCGGCGCCAAGGCGAGCGGCCGCGCCGTGGACCGCGAGGACCTGTGGAGGACATTCGCGCGGGTCCTGGGCATCCCCGCGGAAGACGTCATCGAGGAATACGGGATGACGGAACTTTTGTCCCAGGCGTACGATTCGCCCCGAGTCTCCCCGGGTCCCCGCCGCCTGGTCCCGGTCCCCTGGATGCGGACCCGGGTCCTGGACCCCCTGACCTTCCACGAGGTCGCGCAAGGGGAGCGGGGCCTCTTGTGCCACTACGACCTCGCGAACGTCTGGACCGCGGTGGCGATCCTGACCGGGGACCTCGCCACGCGCGTCGAGGACGGATTCGCGGAGGTCGAGCGCGCGCCCGGGGCGTCGCCTCGCGGGTGCTCCCACGAGGCGGCCCGGTGACGGACGCCTCCCGCCTGGTCGAGGACCTTTGCGCCGCTCGAGAGGCGCTCGCCGAGGTGCCCCCGGACGCGCTCCTGCGCGTGCTCCGGGAGTGGGCCGACCGCTGGCGGGAGCCGGGCCGGGAGGTCGGCGGGGACGACCTGGACCGCCTGTCCGCCTCCACGGGCTGGCCGCGCCCGCACCTGGTCGAGGCCCTGCGCCGCGCCTTCCGGCCGTGGACCCCCGCCGCGATCGAGCGCTCGGTCCGCCGGGCGTACGACACCCGGGGCGCCGTGCCCTTCGCCCGAAGGGACCTGTGGCTGCTCGTGCTCCTCGCGGGCCGCATCCCGGCCCTGGCCACGGGCGTGGCCTTCCGGGCCCTCGCGGCCGGGGTGCCGGTGGTCCTGAAGCCGTCGTCGGCGGAGCCCGTGTTCTGCGACCTCCTGGCGCGGTCCGCCCGGCGGCATTCCGACCTCCTGGGCGGGGCCGTGCGCGTCGTGACGGACCCCGGGACCGTGGCGTCCCTGCTGCCCGAGGCCCCGGCGTGCCTCGCGTACGGCCGCGACGAGACGGTGGCCAGGGTCCGGGAGATTCGTGACGGACGTCCCACGTGGTGCGGGGGACACCGCGAATCGCTCGTCGTCGTGTTCCGGGAGGCGTTGGGGTCGGAGTCGGGCGCCGAGGCCGTGGCCGGCGGCGTCGCGCGGGACTGCGCGATCTACGACCAGTCCGGGTGCCTGTCCCCGCACCTGGCCCTGGTCGAGGAGGGAGGGGGGGTGCCCCCGCGGGCCTTCGCGCGGATGGTCTTCGCGCACCTCCAGGCCCTCGAGCGGCGCTGGCCCCCGGCCGTCCCGGCGGTCGAGGAGGCCGCGGCCCTGCGCCTGTTCGCCGAAGAGTCGAGGATCCTCGCGGCCCTGAGAGGTGGACGGGTCTTCCCGGGGCGGGGGCCGGCACGGCCCCTCGTGGTCCTGATGCCCGACGGGGTCTATCGTCCGGGTCCCGGATACCGGGTCCTCCAGGTCCTGACCTTCCGCGGTGAAACCGATTTTGGGCGGCGGGCGCCGTCGCTCGCGGGACGCTTGCAGGGTCTGGCGGCGGCGGGACCCCGGGCGCGTCTGAACGCGACCCTGCGCGGCGCCCCCGGGTCCATGGCCCCCTACGTGTGCCGGCCCGGACGGCTCCAATCCCCCCCCGCGGACTGGCTGGAGAACGGGCTGGACCTGACCGCGGGACTCGTCCACGTGGGCGGCGGCGCGAGGGACCGATCGCGGGTCACAGCCTCATGCCGCCCGTGACCGCGATGCACGACCCGGTCAGAAGGTCGTTTTCGATGATGAAGTGGGCCGCGTGCGCGATCTCGTCCGGGTCGCCCAGGCGGCCCACCGGGATCTGCTTCTTCACGGCCTCGAGCGCCTCGGGCTTCATGTCCTTCAGGACCATGGGGGTTCCGATGAAGCCGGGGGCGATCACGTTGACGCGGATGCGAAAGCGCGCGAGTTCCTTGGACCACGTGACCCCGAGCGCCGCCACGCCCGCCTTGGCCGCCGAGTAGTTGGTCTGGCCGAAGTTGCCCTCCTTCGAGATGGAGGACATCAGGATGATCACGCCGGGCCGACCCCGGTTGACCATCTGCCTCGCGGCCTCGCGCCCCGTCAGGAACACCCCGGTCAGGTTCACGTCAATCACGCGCTGCCACTGCTCCAGCGTCAGGACGCTCGCGACCTTCTTTGTCTCCTTGTCCACCTTCAGCAGAAGCCCGTCCCGCAGGATCCCGGCGTTCGCGACCGCCACGTCGATCCCACCGAAGGTGTCCACCACGTGCTGCATCAGGGCCACGACGTCCGACTCCTGGCTCACGTCGCAGACCCGGCCCGCCGCCACACCGCCCGCGGCCTTCAGGGCCTGGACCGCCTCGTCCACGCCCTGGATGTCCGCGACCACGACCTTCGCCCCGGCCGCCGCGAAACGCCGGCACATGGCGAACCCGATGCCCGCGGCGCCTCCCGTCACGACCACGACCTTGTCCTTGATCTCCATGGCTCGTCTCCTCCGTGGGAATGACCTTG
>DYKK01000071.1 GCA_020722625.1 Anaeromyxobacter dehalogenans | reverse complement strand
GGCGAAGCCGCCCCTGATTCGCCGCCTCCAGGGCGGCGAATCAGGATTTCGGATTGCGGATTTCGGATTGAAGTCGCACACCTGCTGCCGTGAGATGGTGG
Source organism: Anaeromyxobacter dehalogenans (assembly GCA_020722625.1). GTDB lineage: Bacteria > Myxococcota_A > UBA9042 > DTJE01 > DTJE01 > DYKK01. Next base: position 11,590 of record DYKK01000071.1, on the reverse strand, counting down.
TGAATGGGGATCCTCGTCAAAGCCAATAGGTTCAATGGGTTGTGAAATCTGACGGCGGATTCTGGCCGCGGGATTGCTTTCGGGGCGGCGAGGTTCCTTGGGGCGCGCCTCGAAGCCGCCTACCACGACCTCTTCCTGGAGGACGGGTAGCGCTTGACAATCCCGGCTCGTTGTCGTATCCATCCCGTGCGTTGAGCCGCCACGGCGCCATAGCCAAGTGGTAAGGCAGAGGTCTGCAAAACCTCCATCCCCGGTTCAAATCCGGGTGGCGCCTCCCCTAGAAACGACGCGCTTTCCCGCTTCCCCGCAGAGGACTCCGTCCGGACGCACCTGCCATTTCGCTGGGCATGGTCCTTCTTCCGTCCCCGTCGCGGACGCGGTAGGCTTGTAGTGCCATGTCGCGCGCGTCGTGGGGACTTTCGCTTGCGGTCCTGGCGGCGGCCTCACCGGTCCCGGCGGGCCAGACCGCGGACTACACGCGCACGCCGGTCCTGATGGTCCACGGGTGGTTCGTCAGCGACCTCGCGGGGGTCGCGACGTGGGCCACGATGAAGAAGAACCTCGTGGAGGACGGCTGGCCCGAGGAGTACCTGGACACCCCGTCGTTCAAGGACGTGCGCGGGTGCGACCCGGAGCACGCGCAGGAGATTGCGGGGTGGGTGGAGGCCCTGATCGCACGGACCGGCGCGGACCGCGTGGACATCCTGGCCCACAGCGAGGGCGCGTTGAACACCCTGTACTACCTGAAGAAACTGTGCGGGGTCCACCGGGTTCGCAAGGTCGTGTCCCTGGCCGGGGCGTATCACGGGACCGTGGTCGCGTGCCTGGACCCGTTGTCGTGCGGGGCTCGCGAGATGTGCATCCCCTCGACCCCGGACGGCTGGAAGGAAAACGACGTGCTTGCGGACCTGCTCGCGTGCGACGAGACGCCGGGCGATGTGTTGTACACGACGGTCTGGTCGCCGTGGGACGAGATCATCGTGCCGCCGGAGGGCGGGGCCCTGGCCGGTGCCGAGCTCATCCAGGTCCAGACCCCGTTCACGGAGCACGGCGGCATCCTCGTGTCGGACGAGTCCTACGGGTACGTCCGGGACGCCCTGCTGTCCGGCGGGGCGAACGAGGACGGCCCGGGATGGGAGTGCCTGCCCGGGTGCGAGCCGCCTGTCGCGGACGCGGCGCCCGAGGCGCCGGACGTCGGGGAACCCGCGGGGGACGACCTCGACATCGCGGGCCCCGACACCCTGGACGGCCCAAAGGACCGCCCCGACCGCGGGCCGGCGGAGCCCGAGGTCCGGCAGGCCGACCCGACGGCCGGGCCGGATGGCGGAACGGATCCGGGGTCCGCTCGCGACGACCACGGGACGTCCGGGGACCGGGGAAGGCCCGTCCCGTCGCTCGGCGGGTGCTCGGCCTCGGGTCGGCCCACCGGGTCGGCGGTCGTGTGGCTTCTTGTGTTCGTTGGGATGTTGTTTCTATCTCTGGCCATATCACGACGTCGGAATGCGTCCCGGAGGCGTGGAATGCGGACAGGGCGATGGGTCCTCGTGGCCGTCGGGGTCGTGGGATGCGGGGGGGGTGGTGGGAGCGGCGCCGATGAACGGGACGATGGCGTCCCGGGTCAGGAAACCCGGATGGATTCGACGTGGAACGACCTCCCCATCGAGATCCCGGTGGACCCGGGACCCCGCCTTGATGCGGGTGTCGCCGACCCTCCGGCGCCGGAGGACGGGCACGGCCCCTCCGCCGACACGGCGCCGGACCCCGCGCCGGACTCCCGGCCGGACCCGGGGCGGGACCCCGCGCCGGACCTCCCGCACGACCCCGGCCCCGAGGATCCGTCTTCCGGTGCGGAGGACCCCGCGCCGGACACCCCGGCCAATCCCTGCCCCAGGCTGCCCGCCCCCGCGGACCGGCCCCGCAAGGTCGTGGTGTCGCACCCCTACGACGCGGACGGAAACCCTGCCGGGTCCTGGGAGGTCGCGGACCTGAGTCAGGACGGCGTCCTGGTCCCGGGAGGACCCCGGTTCGAGATGGGGCGCGCCGCGTGGGGCGAGGTGGTCTTCACCCCGGATGGAGCAATCGGGATCGCGGCCCAGGACGACGGGACCCTGGGGGTGTTCCGGGTGGGGCCGGACGCCGTCGAGGTCGTCCACGCCGCGTTCCAGGGGTCGTTCTACGCGGCCCGCGTGGTGATGGACTCCTCGGGCGAGGTTGCATGGGTCCTGGACTCGGAGTGGCGCGACATCGGCGGCGGCGTCTATCGTGTCCGCATCGGGTGCGACGGGCAGGTCAGCGACGAAGGTCGAATCGTGCCTGCGAAACTCCCGTACGCGCTCGAATTCCTTCCAGACGGCTCCGGTCGCGCGGTGCTCGCGGCCAAGGACGTCTTCGAGGTCCCCGAGGGCCACGACTTCCACCTGTTGCAGTGGGGGGTGGGCGGGCCGGATTGGTCGGGGGAGGTCCCTTCTGTGCTGGGGAGCGCGTCGGGCTTCCCCGACACGGACGCGATCATCGCCTCGATGGCCGTGAGCCCGGACGGGCGCTTCGTGCTGGCCGGCGACAACAGCCTGTTCTCGGGGACCGGGGACCGGGTGGCCGTGGTCGAGGTCGCGGGCGAGGGGCTTGTGGCGCGACAGGTCCTCGCCCCGATCGAGGACCCGGTGGGCATCGCCTTCTCGCCGTTCGGCGACGCGGCGATCGTGGTCAGCGGCTACGGGGACGCGATCTTCGTGGTCCGCCACGACGCCGGAGACCCCGCGTCGCCCTTCCAGGTGCAGGGCGAGGTCGCGTACCAGGGGAAGAAACCCGCGCTCCCGGGCCAGGCCGTCTTGATCCGCCGCGGCCTGCTCGAGGGACGGGTCCTGGTCGGCGAGGTCTCCGGCGTCCGTCAGGTCCAGTTCGCGCCGGGGGCCGTGGTCACCGACCTGGGCCTGACCTCGTTCGGCGCAGGGCTCCAGAACATGGTCGGCGCCGTGGGCGTGCAGCCCTGAGGCCCTCGCGGTTCCCCCGGCCGTTCCTCACGGTCCAGCCCCGCGCAAGGCGCGCAGCAACGACACGAACAGGGGCACGGCGGTGTTGCCGCCCGTGGCGCCGCGTGGGAACCAGGATGCCGGACGTTCCCCGGATCCAAGACGCCCCACCTCCGGCTACACCGGGTGCAGCACCAGCCCATCCACGGACCGGAAGTGGTCGTCCGAGGCGAGTAGTTCGAACCCGTGTCGAAGACAGACCCGGGCGATGAGAAGGTCGGTCAGTGGCAGGGTCACGCCCCGGGCCCGGAACCTGGCCCCAAGGTCGCCCGCCTCGTCCCAGTCGGACGCATCCACGCCGACCCTGGGGACGGCGTCCAGGAGCCCCAGGACACGCGCACGTTCCTGTTCGCGCAGGCCGACGCGCAACTCGGCCACGACCACGTCGCAGGTGACCACCCGGTCGCGGTTCAGCAGGTCCCGCACCGCCTCGGTCATCTCCCGCCTCCGCCCGCGCAAGGCGTCCACCCACACGGACGTGTCGATCAGGATGCGCGGCTCATCCACCGCGGCCGTCCTCCTTCCCGAAGACCCGCCCCATCTGATCGACCTCCGCCGCCTCCAGGCCGGCGAGGGCGTCCTCGTCCACGGCCACGCGGCCGAGCAACCGCGCGAGGCGCTTCAGTTTCTCGCGCCGGATCTGCTCCTCGACCGCGCGGGCGACCGCGGCGGTCTTCGTCTTCGTCCCCAGGAGCCTCATCAGGACCGATACCTTCGCCGCGTCCAGGACCACGTTTGTCCGCACAGATCCCCTCGCCCGCACGAGACCACGAAACAATCATGTACTATCGCCGCGCACAAATCAAGCAATGTTCTCAGTGCCAAACTCACGGTCCGGCCCCGCGCAAGGCCCGGAGGAACGACACGAACAGGGGCACGGCGGTGTTGCCGCCCGTGGCGCCGCGCATGGGGAGGCGGTCGTCGTAGCCCACGACGAAGGCGGCCACGAGGCGCCCGTCCGACCCCACGAACCACGCCTCGCGCGAGCGATTCGTGGTCCCTGTCTTGCCGAAGACCGGCCACGGGAGCGAGGCCGCCTCCCGGGCCGTTCCCTCGGTCACGACCCGCCGCATCATCGCGCGGATCGCCTGGGCGGTCGCGCGCGAGACCCGGCGGGACGGCCGGGGCTCGTGTTCCAAAAGGGTCCGGCCCTGGCGGTCCGTGACCCGGCGCACCAAAAACGGGGTGTCGTACAGCCCCCCGGCCGCGAACGTGGCCATCGCGTTCGCGACCTCCAGCGGGCTCGCCTCGGCGCTCCCCAGGGCCAGGGACAGGTCGCGCGGGACGGCCCCCTCGAACCCGAGGCTTTCGAGCAGGTCCGCCACGGGAGCGGGCCCGATCTCCAGCAGGGTCCGCACCGCGATCACATTGATGGACTGCGCCAGGGCGGTCCCGATGTCGTACTCGCGGCCGTCCCATCCCCCCTCGAAGTTGCGCGGGACCCACGGCCGCCCGCCCGCGCCCCGCAGGCGCAGGGCCGTGTTGGGGAAGGTCCGTGTCGGGGGCATCCCGGATTCGAGCGCGGTCGCGTACAGGAAGGGCTTGACCGCGGACCCGATGGGCCGTCGCGACTGCACCGCCCGGTTGAAGGGGCGCGTGGCGAAGTCCTCGCCCCCGACCAGGGCGAGCACGGCCCGGTCCACGGGGTCCACCACAGCCACCGCGGCCTGGGGGCCGACCTCGGCGTTGACCACGGGGAGGCCGCCCGGGTCCGCCCCAGGTCCCCCGGTCCCGGACACCGGGACCTCGACCCCGTCGCGGCACACCGCATACACGTCCGGACGACCCGCGAGGACCCGCCGCACCAGCGAGCGAGGGTCGAGCCTCGCCCGGACCCCGCCCGCATCCACGACGACGACGCCCCGTGGCGCATCGCAGGTCTCGACGCTCGCCCGCACCGCCCTCGGCGGCGGGGGGATGCCGTCGAGGAGGTCGTCCGTCCCGTCCACGAGGCCGGCCTCTCGGGCCGACGCCTCGTCGCGCTCCCTCGTCCGTCCCTGGGCCCACAGGCGCGCCAGACCCCCTGCGACCGCGACCTCGGCCGCGTCCGATACGGCCAGGTCGAGTGTCGTCTCGATGGTCAGGCCGTCGCGCAGGAGCCGGCCCTCGCCGAAGAGCCGCGTCACCTCGCGGCGCACCCCGTCCACGAAGTACGGCGCGGCCCCGAGACGCGGCGCCTCCCGGCCCCACAGGCGGATCGGGGTGCGGGCCGCCTGTTGGGCCTCCTCCTCGGGCACCATCCCCTCGGCGACCATCCGTTCCAGAACGTAGTGCTGCCGGCGCAGGGCCGCCTCGGGGTGCCGCAAGGGGTTGAGGGCCTCGGGGGCCTGGACCAGTCCCGCGAGGAGCGCGGCCTCGGCCAGGTTCAGGCGCGAGGCCGGCCTGTCGAAATAGAACCGCGCGGCCTCCTCGAACCCGTATCGCCCCCCACCCAGATAGACCTCGCTCGCGTAGATCGCCAGGATCTCCTTCTTGGTCAGGCGGCGCTCGACGAGTCGGGCCAGCAGCATCTCGCGGACCTTGCGCTCGTACGTCCGCTCGGGACTCAAGAGGACCTGTTTCACGACCTGCTGGGTGATCGTGGACCCCCCTTGTGAGACGCGGCCCTTCCACAGGTTCACGAGCATGGCCCGCGCGATGCCCCAGTAGGACAGCCCTTCATGCTCGTGGAAGCCGGCGTCCTCCGCAGCGAGGATCGCCTTTTCCAGCAAGGGGGGGATGGAGTCCGGGTCCATCACGGTGCGGCGCTCGGTGAAGAACTCCGCGACCACGGTCCCGTCGGACGCGAGGACGCGGCTGACCTTGGGGACCGAGTCGGCGTATTGCGCGAACGTCGGGACCTCGGGGAGACCCGACTCGAGGACGCGGACCGTGGTCGCGAGCGCCGCGAGCCCCAGTCCCGACGCGCCCACGAGGATCACGACGGCCCAGGCCCACCGCCGGCCCCGCCTTCCCGCGGCCCCGCGCCCGGACCGGCGCGTCGCGCGCGACGCAATCTTCCGGGCGGTCTTTCGCCGCTCCCCCATGCCCGGGGATCCTAGCCCCTCCCGGTCGCGGATGCCCATCCGGTGCGCGCTTGCCGTCCCGGACGCCAGGAAGGACCGCCCGACTTGCTACAATGCGACCGCGGGGGAGGCGCGGCATGGGCGGGCGGTCACCGGCCGTCGGAGGCATGGTCACGGACGAGGACGTGATCCGCGTCGCGGCCGGGTGCGCGCTGGCCTGCCCGTTCTGTCCGCACTCGTACGGACGGTCCGGGGACCCCCTCGAAGGCGTCCTCGCCCCGGACTACCCGATTCCCCAGGCCCACCGCGTCACGGTGCTCGCCGGGGACTGCCTGGACGCCCGGTTCGCGCGGCTGGTCGGGCGCGCGCGGGAGGCCGGGTCCCGGGAGGTCCGCGTCTATGCCCACCCCGGAGTCCGGTCCCCCGCGGACCTCCGCGCCCTGCGCGAGGCCGGGCTGACCGGCCTCTTGTTGATGCTCCCGGCCGCCCGGCGCGGCCTCCTGTCCGTTCTCACCGGGGGGCGGGGCTCCCTGTCGCGCACCGCCGCGGTCCTCGACACCGCGAACGCCCTGGACCTGACCGTCTTCGTCGAGATTCCGGTCCTCGCGCGAAGCGTCCAGGACCTGCCCGACACGGTGCGCCGGGCGCTGAACCGCATCGCCCGGCCCGAGGGCGTGACCCTGCGCTTCCTGGCCGAGTTCGACCCCGTGCGCGGTGCGGTCCCCTGGGACCCCGGTCCCTCGCGAGAGGCGGTCGCCGACTGCATCGGCGAGGCCCGCGCCCGCCGGGTCCCCCTGTCGCTCGCGCACCCGGAGGCCCCGCCTCCGTGCCTCCTGGACCTCCCCGGGGTGACGCCCGAGACGTACCCGTCCCTGTCGGCGAGCGCGCCCGCGTCCGCCGTCAAGCCGTCCGAGTCCTGCACCCGGTGCGCGGTCGCCCGCGTCTGCTCGGCGGACGGGCGATACCTCCGCGCGGACGGCGGGACCCGGGCTCCCATCGCCGCCGGCGCCGCCCCGCAGGAACCCGCGACGACCGCGACCCTGTTCCTGCGCCGCACCTCGATGGAATCCCTCCTCGACGAGTTCCGCGCCCGCAGACCGCTGTGCCGTTTCCCCTGGGAGGCCCTCGAGGCGCACGACATCCGCGGGGTCGTGGCGCCGTGCGCGGGGGGATGGCCGCTTCAGGCCGCGACCCTCGCGTGCGCCTCGTGGCGGGAGGTCGGCCTGATCGGGGCCTGGAACGCGCCCGGGATGCAGGCGTTCCGCCGCGCAATCGCCACGCACGCCCCAAACCGCACCTGCAAGCCCGAGTGCCCGGCGTTCCACGGGGGCCCCCAGTCCGCGCTCCCGCCCCTGGCTCCGGCCGCCACCCGGGTCTTCCACGACAACCTCGTCCTGAACCTGCGCGAGATGCTGGACGGCGCGGAGGTCCTGCGGTCGCGTCCCCTCACGATTTCGATATCGCCCACGTTCCGCTGCCCCAACCACTGCCGCATGTGCGACATCCACGAGATGCGTGACCGGATGGGACCCGACCCCGCCCTCTACGACATGGGCGACGCCCTCTTCGAGGAACTGCGCGCCCTCCTCCCCACGACCCGGCTCCTCGCCCTGACCGGGGGCGAGCCCCTGGTCTCGCGCCGCCTGCGCGACCTCCTGCGCGAGTTCGACGCGGACCGCTTCCCGGACGGGGCCGTCACCCTGACCACCAACGGGCTCCTGCTGCGCGGGGCGGTCCTGCGCGACCTTGCCCGCACGCGCCTCCGGCTGGTCATCGTGTCCCTGAACGCGGCGACCGAGGCCACCTACGAGGCGATCACCGGGACCCGGGGCGGCTTTCCCCGCGTCCTGCAACACCTGCGCGACCTCGTCGCGTCCGCGCCCCGCATGGCGGGCCGCCCCGCGGTCCTGGCCAGTTTCGTCGCCATGCGGTCGAACCTCGCGGAACTCCCCGCGTTCCTGGACCTCGCCCGCGACCTCGGATGCGGGGTGCGCCTGCTCCCGGTCGAACGCGACCGGTGCGGCGAGTCCCTGTTCACGGACGAGGAGACGCTCTCTCGCGCAGCGGACTTCGTGGACCGGGTCGTGACGCCCCGGGTCTCGGACCGCCCGCACGCGGTCCGGGCCGAGGTCGCCCGCCTGGCCTCGATCCTGCGCTCCCGCCTCGCGCGCCGCGACTTCACGCCCCTGTGAGCCCCGTCAGGAGGAGGTGATCGCGGTTGCGTGCGTCCGTGTCCGCAGGCCTGATTCAAAACGGGAATGCCTGTTGGGCCGGTTTCGATGAGCGCGTGGCGTTGCGGGAGGCAACGACGATATCATCTGCAACCATGAGACCCGATTCCTCGAGGACCCGGCGGGGAATCGGGAGGCGTTCGAGCGCCCTGGGCTCGACCTTGATCGCGCCTTCCCCATAAGATTTCCCGACCATCTGGAGGTTGGCCACTGTCTCGGGGTGTCGTAGGACCCGCCAGAGGCGATCGATGGCTTCCGGCCGGTCGTCCCTCGGGTACACACAGAGAAAGCACGTCAGCGGAACCACGCCCGCCAAGTTCCGGATGAAGCGCGCATTCCGCCTGCCGAGATACGCGAACAGGAACGGCGGGACAGGGCGCCGCTCCATCTTGTACCACGGGCTGCGACCTCGAAAAATCGGGCGGGCGGGCAACCCCATGGCCTGGCCGCGTTCGAGATAGGCCCGCAGTTCCGGTGGGAATCCACTCAGGGGCCTCCCGTCCGGCACGAGAAGCCACGACGGCCTTCCCGCGGCCTCCCATCGGTCCAGGTCCGACTCGCGAATGAGGTCGCCTTCCACGTCCCGGGTTCTCCCGACCGCCCGGTGAAAGAAATCCATCGGCAATCCGTGCTCCGCCACCCGACGAGCAGTCATGAAAAAGAAATCGTTGGCGCCGGTGACGATACCGCGCATGACCGACACGAAATGTCCAAGTAGCACAAACTCGGATTGCGGATTCCAGGGACGGCGGGAAAGTCCGGTCACGACGGCTTCGTGCACGGACCGCACCCTGACCTCCAGGTCGGAACCGGCAGCGGTCGCGTCGAAACCGGACCGAATCCAGGCTGCGAGACTCGGGTCCTCGGGCCGGTGACAATAGCCCCAGTGGAACTCGGAGACCGGGGTCGCCCGCCGGATGAATACGATCAGCGGATTGGTATCCACTCCCGGAAACGGGGATGCCTCTGGAGCGAAAGAGACCGCGGCCTCCAGACGATAGTGCCGTGCGATCCAGTCCCAAAGAACGGGCGCAAACACGCCCTCGAAAGTATCGGCAGGGACGATGAAGGCCAGTCGTCCATCCGGAGCCAGGCGGTCCAGTGCCCGGATCAGAAAATACACGTGCAGCCCTGCTCGACCATCCAACGGAACCCCCAAGACCCGCACCGCCAGGCTCCGAAGGGCCGTCTTCGTCGCGGCATTCAGGCGATGATGCCGGATGTAGGGTGGATTGGCCACGATGGCTTGAAGCGGCGTTTCCGGTGGATCCAGGACGAAATCTCGCATCTCGACGCGGTCCAGGTCCTCGCCCGAGGTTCCAGCGACGCGGGCCTGTTCAAGCACCGCCGGGTCGATCTCGGCTCCGGCCAAAGTCAACGACCATCCCCGTTCCGAGGCGACCGCCCGCGCCGCCCGGAACAACGCACCGGATCCAGCCGCCGGGTCATAGATCAACGAAGGACGTTTCATGATCACATATTCAACCATGGCCCTCGCAATCCAGTCCGGTGTCCAGAACTGCCCCTTTTTTCGGAGCAGTTCTCGCTCGGGTCCGGCTGTGGGTAGTGCGCTACTTGTTCGATTTCGCCTCATCATCCACCTCTGAAAGTCGCGAGACGATCCAGAAGCAGGACAGACTCGGGCGACAATCGAAGACGCCCTCCCTCGAATCGGACAAACGGAAGGATGTGGCCGTTCTTGTCCATGATCGAGTCCGCAATGAGCGTGGGCTCAACCTCGGATTCGCCGAGTAAATAAGCATAGTGGTAATATATCTTGTAAAAGGTCGGGTCTCTTGCGATCACCGAGCCCGGCTTTTTCCAGCCGCTCGAAGTACTACTCGTGGACGCGGACATCCCCTTCAGGGGCCGTTCCGCTCGGGCCGTACGGGAGCGCGAAGAACCTCCCGGTATCTTCCACCGCCTGGACGAGCCGCTTCTCGCTCCAGACTCCCTGAGACCACCTCATCAGGAAGTCGCTGCCGCGGAGTCTTCGCGGGTTCAGGAAGAAATCGGACCAGCCGATCCACCCGACGAGAGATAGGTCGAGATCGCCGTCTTCCGCGCCGACCTCGAGACCCGAATCGAAGGGTCCCATTCTCATGACAGAGCGTCCCACGGGACAGCGATGATGTCAACAGGCCGAGCGGACCTTCCATCCACGGAACGCGCCTCCGAGCCGATTGTCTCCAGGCGGCGCGAGGGGGTCAAGTTCCATCTGGCGTGCCGGGAGGCCTGCGCGGGCGAGGACGGGCGGCCCGAGAGGAACGTCGGCGCCGCGCCCTTTCCGAGGACCCTCGAATCCGGGTCGAACGCCGCCACGTCTCCCCCCGGGTCCCCGGCCACCACCACCATCCGCCGAAGCGCGGCGTCCCAGAAGGCCGCGTGCCCAAAGCGCGGGTGGGGGACCGCGTCCAGCGAAAACCACGAGGCGGCCGGGGTCCAGGCCCCCGAACAACCGTCCCGCCGGCCTCGTCCGCGGCCGCGGCGACCCGGACCACGGTCACGGCGGCGGTTGCGAGCCTCCGGAACCGTCCGTCGAGGGGGGCCGGTCCAGGCCCCGCTCGCAGCGAGACCTCGTTGTTCGGTCCATCCGCACGACGTACATGGCGATCGGCCGATCGTGCCCTCCGTTCCGCGCAGTCCCATCCGATGCGTCCCTGAAGCGAAACCGCTCGTGCCGCGCCTTCTGTCGCGCTCCAGTTGCAGGTCCGCAACGATCCGTTGTCAACGCGGGACCAAGGCCGTACGATTCCTGTTGGAGGTTGGTGCCATGGTCATCGAAGTGGACCGTGAAACGGATGGTCGTTGGATCGCCGAAATCGCGGCAATCCCTGGTGCGCTGGCGTACGGGCGGTCGCGGAAAGAGGCGATTGCCAAGGCCAAGGCTCTCGCACTGCGAGCCATCGCTGACCGCCTCGAGCACGGCGAGCACGTCCCCGACCTCGACAACGTCTTCGTGATCGCCGCATGAGCGATTGGCCATCCACGAGGGCGCGGCGCGTCCTCGCGGCGCTCCTCCGCATCGGGTGGACCATCAAGCGTCAGGCAGGGACATCACACAAGGTGCTCGCCCGGCGCGGATGGCCGGACTACGTGTTCGCGTTCCACGATCGCACCGAGATCGGACCGAACATGCTCGCCCGAATCGCCAAGCACACGGGCCTGACCCCCGATGACCTCAGGTAGCCCGGAGCCAGGGAACGCGTTGCACCCCGTGCCTGGAAGGGCCGGCCAACCCACGGGTGGCCCGCCCCTCCAGCACGTCCAGTCTCGCCCCGGCCACCCGGAATCCCAGCGCACAAAGTCGGCCTCCGGATACAGG
>DYKK01000070.1 GCA_020722625.1 Anaeromyxobacter dehalogenans | reverse complement strand
CAAGTTCGAGACGGCTCCCGAAATCCCCCATCAACTTCCGCAATTGTTCGGATATGCATGAAATCTGCTTCGTTTCGTGTCACCACTTTGGGGCCGCGACTTCCAGGTCGCGGCTCGCACGAGACCGCGACAAATCAAGGTGTTCCGTCTTTCTTCCGAGACAGGGACGGCGGATCGTGAGGCGGAAGACGGCCTCGTCACGGGTTTGGCAGTCTCCCGCGGTCGGTGCTAGCGTTGGCCACGGGGATCGCGGGATGGCCGGGACGTGAGATCGAACCAGGGAACCGCGCCGGCGGACGCCACGAACCTGACCTCGGGGACCGAGACGCGGCTGTTGCGCACGGAGGCGTACGGGGCCTTGCTGGCCCTGTTCGCGGTCGTGCTGTTCCTGGCACTGGTCACGTTCGACCCGGCCGACGTGGGGAAGGCCATCGGCTCGGGCCAGGCGACCCGGAACCTGCTGGGGCCGGTGGGCGCGCACATGGCCCAGTTGTTCCTGTGGGCGATGGGGCTCGGGGCCTTCGCGGTGGACGGCCTCCTCGGATTCGTGGGGGTGAAGGCGGTCGTGCGCAGGCCGGTCGGCGTGCGCGCGGGACCCGTGGTCTGGACCCTGGTGGCCCTCGGGATGCTGCTGGTGTTCCTGCACGTGGTGGCCCCGCAGGACGCGCGCGTGCTCGGGGCGCGTCCGGGCGGGGTCGTGGGCCTGTTCCTGGGGGAGGTCGCGATCGCGCTGTTCGAGCGGGCGGGCGCGGGGATCGTGTCCGGGTCCGTGCTCGTCATCGCGGGCGCGGCCCTGGCCGGCAGGTCGCTCGGGGGGCTGATCCGCGCGGGCGCGGGTCTCGCGGGGGCCGGGGTCGCGCGTGCGGGCCGGGCCGTCGGGGCCGGGGTCGGGCGGGTCCTGTCCGCGGCTCGCGCGAGGCGTCCGGCCCGGCCGGGGGGAGGTCCGGGCGAGGCACCGGGCGCGGAAGGCGGCCCGGAACCGGAAGCGGACGGCCGGACGCGCGTGGGGGTCCGGCGTGTCGCGGCGGGGCCTGATCCCGTCGAGGTGGAACCCTACTGGGTCCACGCGCCGGTCGTCCGGAAGGACGCGGGAACCGGCGCGACCGCCACCGAGCCCGAGCGCGGACCGGTCGCGCCGGGGACCGGAGCCGCCGGCGAGGCCGGCGAGCCGCAGCGCACGACCTCGCGGGCGGCGGACCCGGCCCGGGAGGCCACCGCGAAGTCCCCCCGGATCGTGGTGACGCGACCGCCCCGGACCGGCGTCCAGGAGGACCTCCCGCTGGAACCGGTCGGGGGGCCCGCGCACCCGTACACGCGCCCGACGATGTCGCTCCTCGACTTCGTGGAGGCCCGCGCGTCGCCCGTGGACCGGGACCTCCTGCGGCGAAACGCCGAGACCCTGGAGCGCAAACTGATGGACTACCGGGTGGAGGGGCGGGTCGTCGAGATCCATCCGGGGCCGGTGGTCACGATGTACGAGTTCCTGCCCGCTCCCGGGGTGAAGATCAGCCAGATCGCGAACCTCGAGGACGACCTGACCATGGCCCTCGAGGCCATGAGCATCCGCATCGTGGCCCCGATCCCGGGCAAGGGGGTCGTGGGGATCGAGGTCCCGAACGTCGTGCGCGAGACGGTCTATCTTCGCGAGATCCTGGCGTCCGAGACCTTCACGAAGTCGCGCAGCAAACTGACCCTGGCCCTGGGCAAGGACATCTTCGGGAACCCGATGGTGACGGACCTGTCCAGGATGCCGCACCTGCTCATCGCGGGGGCGACCGGGTCCGGCAAGAGCGTGGCGGTCAATGCGTTCCTGATGAGCCTCCTGTACAACGCGACGCCCGAGGAGGTCCGCATCATCCTGGTGGACCCCAAGGTCGTCGAGTTGCAGGTCTATGAAGGGGTCCCGCACCTCCTGCTGCCCGTGGTCTATGACCCCAAGCACGCGGCCGCGGCCCTGCGGTGGGCGGTCGAGGAGATGGAACGCCGCTACGAGTTGCTGGCCCGCGTGGGGACGCGCAACATCCAGTCCTACAACCAGCGCATCGAGCGGCTGGCCGCCGGCGGCCCGATGGAGCGCGGCCCGGACGAGGACGCGGCGGACGAGGCGGTCCCCTCGGAGGCCCCGGCCCTGGAGGAGGTGACGGGCGAGGACCTGCGGCGGCTCCCCTACCTCGTGATCGTGCTGGATGAGTTCGCGGACCTGATGATGGTCGCGTCCAAGGAGGTCGAGACGGCCGTGGCGCGGCTCGCCCAGAAGGCGCGGGCCGCCGGCATCCACCTGATCATGGCGACGCAGCGCCCCTCGAAGGAGGTGATCACGGGCCTGATCAAGGCGAACTTCACGAGCCGCATCTCGTTCCGGGTGTCGTCGAAGATCGACTCGCGGATCATCCTGGACCAGAACGGGGCCGAGGCCCTGCTCGGATACGGGGACATGCTGTTCTTGCGGCCGGGCACGTCGGTGCTGACGCGCGTGCACGGCCCGTACGTGTCCGAGGAGGAGGTCCAGCGCGTCGTGACGTACCTGAAGGCCCAGGGAGAGCCGGAATACAACCTCGACATCCTCCAGGCGCAGGCGGGTCAGGACGAGGAGGAGGACCCCAGGGACCTGGACCCGCTCCTGGACGAGGCGATCGGGATCGTCCTGGAGGACCGGCGCGCGAGCATCTCGTACCTGCAGCGGCGGCTCAAGGTCGGATACAACCGCGCGGCCCGCATCATGGAGCAGATCGAGCGCCGCGGGGTCGTGGGCCCGCCCGACAGCCGGGGCGAGCGGCAGGTCCTGACGTGACAGGCTACTTGTCCAGCGGGTTGAAGCGGAAGGCGAGCATTCCGAGGACCGCCAGGAGGCCCCCGGCGGCGCCGCACGCCCCGATCCCCCAGGGCTCGACACCCGAGTACGCTCCTTGCCAGAAGCATGCTCGAGCGGATCGGCTGCCAAGCGGCCTCCTTCGTCCCGGGCCTGTGGTTCCTTCTCATAGCCGCCCTCGTTACGCCATCTTGCGCAACCGCCCAACGGTGCTACAGGGGAGAAGTTCAGTGGGCATCTTGGGGGACAGATTCAGTCAACAGGTTCAGGTCCAGTAGCGGTGACAGTGACAGTATCAGGTCCGCGTTGGTCGCGGGGGACGGGGCGTGGCGACAAGGCGACGCTCGCCGCGACCCTGGACCCCGGACGCGGGATCCCGGGCAACTCGCGGGCATTGGCAAGGCTCTACTCGTTCTGCCAAACTGTCTTTGGCCCAACGGGGGCCGATGGGTTACTTCGAGGGAGGTTTGCGATGAGGTATTTTCGGGTAGTGGCTCCGCTGGCTTTGTTTGGGGTCTTGTCATGTGGGAGTTCGCCAGGCGGTTCTGGCTCTGGTGAACGCGACGTCCCGGCGGCGTTGGACGGCGGCCTGTCATCCTCAGGGCAAGCGCTTTCCTACATGGACGTAGCGGACGGGGCCGTTTGCCTCGAATGGCGGGCACCTGATGCAGAAACCATAAGGAACGCGCCTATCCAACCGTTGAACCCCTGCAGGTGCTGGGGGCCGCCTTACTGCTGGTGCTCGTGGGTTGGATTGGCGGAGACCTACGGTTGCGACGACGCGAGCGGGACTTGTTGCCTGTTCATGAGCACCTGTGTGCCCTGCGGATGGACAGCAAGCAGCTCTCTCCCGCCCGAGGTGCTGGCCGAGGACTACGAGAATCCCCCGGAATGTAAGCCGATTCTCGAGGACATGCGCCGGCCGATTTCCGATTTCGAGTGGCTGCAGTGCGTGGCGTGGGGCACAGCGTCACCGTAGGGCGTACTCGCATCGGAGTTAGACCGAAGTTCAGTCGGCGCTGAGGAGGTCCAGCGCGTCGTGACGTACCTGAAGGCCCAGGGAGAGCCGGAATACAACCTCGACATCCTCCAGGCGCAGGCGGGTCAGGACGAGGAGGAGGACCCCAGGGACCTGGACCCGCTCCTGGACGAGGCGATCGGGATCGTCCTGGAGGACCGGCGCGCGAGCATCTCGTACCTGCAGCGGCGGCTCAAGGTCGGATACAACCGCGCGGCCCGCATCATGGAGCAGATCGAGCGCCGCGGGATCGTGGGCCCGCCCGACAGCCGGGGCGAGCGGCAGGTCCTGACCTAGCGTCCACGCCGTTCGCTGCACGAATACGGCCGTACGTTTTCAAACGACTACAGGATCTTCCACGTGAAGCGCAGCAGGACGCGGTGCTCGGTCTGCAAGCGGTCCAGACGTTCGATGTCGTAAATCATTCTGAAGACATAGTTCATGGAAACGAAGGAAATCAGGCGCAGCGAGACGTTGTTCTCCCAGATCATCGAGGGGTGCCGCGGGTCCTGGATCGGCTCCAGGAGGTCGAATTCCGTGGTCGCGAAGAGGAACTTCCACAGGGTCACGGCCGCGACGAGCGTGGTCTCGAGTCCATACTGGTACGCATTGGCCCGGCGGAAGACCTGGTAGCGCCCGGCCGAGTCCAGACCCACGGGGGTCAGGAGCCCCCGGTTGAACAGGACCCGACCCCCGAACCCCACGCGCAGGTTCGCGTCGAGGACATACGACAGGAGGGCCAGGACGCTCAACCCCGCGCCGCCCTTGACCTCGACCGGCGCGAACGGGTTGGACAGGCGGAAGCGGTCCTCGCGCGTCCCGAACGTCCCGATGGGGGTCCCGACCTCGTCGGCCTCGACGACCTCGGTGGGGTCGGACAGGTAGAGGTACGACGGCAAGAACGCCGTGCGCACGCCTCCGCGCACGTACGGTCCGAGCCACGGCCACACGCGATAGACATACAGGATGTCGAGTTTGGCCTCGTCCTGGTCCTTCTGGAGGGGTTGGCCCGGAACCTTGACCTGCTTCTCCTCGACCTTGAACCGACCGTAAAGATAGTGCTTCGCGGGGCGGTACCACGCCAACAAGTCCAGGAAGCCGCCCAGCGTGAACCCGTATCCGGACGGGAACCCCACGAGGTCCGAGCGGCGGTTGAACTCGCCGTCCGCGCCGACGAGAAGGCTCAAGTGCCAGTCCCGCAGCGCGGTCTGCGGCTCGGCGAGCGCCACCTCGCCGGCCCCGAGCAGGGCCCCGGTCTCGCGGTCCATCACGAGGGACAGGCGGTGCAGTTCGCCCGGCATCAGGCGCACGGTGAAGAAGTCGCGCCGGGCCTGGTAACTCTCGCCGGTCTTGATGATCAGGTACGTCCCGGGCCGCAGGATCCAGGTGCGGACCTCCTCGCCGCGCTCCACGTCCGCGCCGAGCCCGAGACCCACGTCATGCCGGTCCGGCAGGCGCACCAGTTCGTAGGTCCCTCGAAACGGGTCGGACCGCTCGTCCACGACCTGTACCACGAGGCCGCTCCACGTGGCGGGGACCACGGTGGTGCGCCCCTCGCGGACGAGGACCCGGCGGCGCAGGCGGTCCTGGAGCGCCCCGGACCCGATCAGGACCTCGTAGATCCCGGGGTCCAGCACGGTCTTGCGGCCCGCGGTCTGCGTGGCGACCAGGGAGCCGTCGCGATGGACCAGGTACGGCGGCTCCCGGCGCGGGTCCGTCATCGCGGGAACGAACACGGCCCCCTTGCCGACCGGGAGGAGGGTCGGGTCCTGGTCGGCCTGGATGCGCGACGCCGGGAGGTCCCACGTCTCGGGGCGCTCGGCGGCCACAGGGGCCGCGGACACGAGGGCCGGCCACGCGACCACGATCCACGCCCAACCGGATGCCGGGCGCCTCATGGTCCTCCCTCTTCCGGGACGATCAGGTCCTCCTCGCCCGGCACGGTGGGGGGCGCGGGCGGGGGAGCGCCCGCCCGGGACGGCCTCCACGTCCGGCGCCGCGGGCGCGAGGTCGTCCTCGGACGGGGCGGGCAGGGGCAGGGTCGCCGCAACCCCGCGCTCCGCGGACAACACGTGGTCGAGTTCCGCCACGATCCGGCGCATCTCGTCCTCGAGGACCCCGGACAGGGCACGGACCACATACACCGGTTCCTTCTTGTGCACGACCCGCCTCCGGTCGAAGTGGCCCCGCCACACTGTCTGTTTGTCTTTGAAACGTATCAGTTCAAGTCGCATGGCCAGGTGCCCGTACCAGACGTCCCCGGAATCGAACTCCTCGATGGCCTCGACCTCGGCCCCGATCTCGTAGTCGGGCGGGGATTCCCCGTACTCGCGCTCGACATCCGCGACCAGCCGGGACGCGAGCAGGTGCCGCTCGACGATCTCGCGCAGCATGTGCTGGGGCTTCGACGCCCACAGGCGGAAGGCGTAGTACTGGAACCGGTACGGGGACTGGCGATACACGATCTGCGGGCGGTCGTACGGCAGGGTCGAGGTGAAGGGCTTCAGGCGCAGGCGCACGGGGTGCAGGGGAGGGCGGGACTCGGTCGCGCGGTCCTCGGTCAGGGGATAACTGAGCGTGAAGTACTGGCGCTGGGGCACCGACGCGCACGCCAGGAGGACGGCGAGGCCAAACACGACTCCCGGACCGGACCAGCGCGACGTCATGGCAACTCCCGCTCCTGTTCCTTGGTCCCGCGCAGCAGCAGGCTCGGGTCCTCGCGCACGCTGCGCGCGAACTCGCTCAAGTTCTCGAGCGCCTCGCGCAGGTATGCGAGGCTCGCGAACAGGTTCTCGCGGCTGCGCAGGACCGTCAGGTTCACGTCCTGCAACAGCCGCGACCCCTCGCCGGTCAGGGTCTTCAGGTCCGCGAGGATCCCAGGCACGTCCGCGCCCTCGATCGCCCCGCGCAGGCGCGAGGTCATGGCCTCGACGTTCGCCGCGATGCGCGTGACCCGCTCCCGGGACGCGCCGGCCTCGACCCCTTCCGCGAAACTGCGCACGGCCTTCAGGGTCCGGGCCGTCTCCTGGTCCACCGTGCGCAGCAGCGACGCGAGCGACGCCCCGGCCTCGTCCAGGTGCGTCGTGATCTCGGCCACCTTCGCGCGGTTTTCCTCGATCAGGGTGCGGGCGCTGACCACGAGGTCGTCCGCGTCCTCGACCAGGCGCTCGACCCGCGCGCGGTTCGCTTCGCTCAAGAACTCGTGCACCCGGCCCAGGACCGCCTCGGCCTTCAGCGCGATGTCCTCGGCCTTCCCGGTCAGGCGGTCCACCAGCGACTCGCCCGCCTCAATGCGGTCCCCGGGATCGAGGAACTCGCTTTCCGCGGTGCCGCCCGTCAACTCGATGTACTTCAGGCCCGTGATGCCGGTCAGGTTCACGACGGCCCGCGTGTCCTTCTTGACCGGCGTGCCCTGGTCCAGGCTCACGGTGACCAGGACCGCTCCCACGTCCTCGCGGTCGACCCGGATGGCGTCCACGCGGCCCACGCGCACCCCGTTGAACTTCACCGGGGCCCCGGGTTCCAGCCCGCTCAACGAGATGGTGTACCGGATCGAATAGACGTCGCGGGGGGACGCGACCTGGAGGCCCAGCAGGACCGCGAGGGTCCCCAGCAGCAGCGTGAGCGACACCGCGAGGAACGCCCCGAGCCGGACCTTCTGCGCCGCGGTGATCATGTCCGCGCCTCCGTCGGGTGGTCCCGCCCGCCGGCCGCGAGGAAGTCCAGCAGCGGCCGGGTCGAGGCCGGGGCGTCCGGGGTGCGCCGGGCGAAGAAGTCCGCGACCTCGGGGATGGCGCCGGCCCGGGCCTCGGCCAGGGTCCCCTGGAAGACCAGCCGCCCGCCCGGCGCGAGCATGACCACGTCGTCCGCGATGGTCTCGATGCTCGCGATCTCGTGCGTGACCACGACCACGGTCATGCGGAAGGTGTCCTTGAGTCGCAGGATCAGGCGGTCCAGGTCCGCGGCGGTCTGGGGGTCGAGCCCGGCGGAGGGCTCGTCGCACAGGAGGAGGTCCGGGTCCAGGGCCATGGCCCGGGCGAGGGCCGCGCGCTTGCGCATCCCCCCGGACAACTCCGACGGCAGGAGGTCCCCCGCGTGGGCCAGCCCGACCAGTTCCAGTTTCAGGCGCACCACCTCGCGGACCACGGCGGGCGGCAGGGACGTGTGCTCGCGCAGGGGCAGGGCCACGTTGTCGGCCACGCTCACCGAATTCAGCATCGCCCCCTGCTGAAACAGGAGCCCGACCCTGGACAGGGCGCGGTCTCGCTCGTCCTCGTCCATCGCGAACAGGTCCAGGCCCGCGACCCGCACCGTGCCGGACCAGGGCCGCAACAGGCCCACCACACACTTGAGGAGCGTGCTCTTGCCGCACCCGCTCCCGCCCACGATGGTCGTCACGCGGCCGCGGGCGACGTCGAGCGTCAGGTCGCGCAGGACCGGCTCCCCGCCGTAGCCGGCGGTCAGGTCGCGGACCTCGATGATCGCGTCTGTGCCCATCAGTCTCCAAAATAGAACAGCAAGGAAAAGAAGGCGTCCGCCGCGATGACCAGGAAGATGGATTGTACCACCGAGGCCGTGGTCGCGATCCCCACGCCCTCGGCGCCGCCGCGCACCCGGAACCCCCGGTGCGCGGCCACGAACACGATGATCCAGGCGAAGGACACGCTCTTGACGAGGCCCGTCAGCACGTCCTTGACCTGGAGCGCCCCGATCAACTGGTCCAGGAACGACGTCACCCCGAGTTGCAGGTAGGACACCGCGATCAGGAAGCCGCCCAGGATGCCGAGCGCGTCCGACAGGACGGTCAGGAGGGGCTGCGTCAGCGTGATGCCCCAGAACCGGGGCACGACCAGGTAGCGCACGGGGTGGATGCCCATGGTCTTGAGGGCGTCCACCTCCTCGGTGATGACCATCGTGGACATCTCGGCGGCGATGGAGGCCCCGCTGCGGCCCGCGAGGAGGATGGCGGTCATCAGGGGCCCCATCTCGCGCGTCATGGCCACGCCCACCAGGTTCGCGATGTAGATGTTGGCACCGAATTGCCGCAACTGGTAAGCGGACTGCAGGGCCACGGTCAGGCCGACCAGCAGCGAGATCAGCGCGACGATCCCAACGGACTCGAGCCCGATGCGGACCATCTGCTCGATGACCGCGTGCCCGCGGACGCGGCGGCGGTCCCGCCGGAACAGCCCCTCGACCGCGAAGAAAAGCGTGTCCGCCGCGAGCACGCAGAACTCGACGACGGCCAGGAGCGCCCCGTACGCGCCCCCGCCCAGGCGCTCGAGACGGCCGGGCCTGCGCGCGGGGGGGGCCGCGGACTCAAGGCGCACCCGGAAGACGGACAGGGCCTCGCGGGCCTTCGGGCCGGCCTCGGTCAGGACCAGGCGCCCTCCCCGGCGCGCGACCGTCTCGGCCACGACCCGGCACCACGCGGCCCCGGCGCTGTCGAGCGAGGTCACGCCGGACAGGTCCAGGCGGACCTCGGCCCCGGCCGGGAGGTCGCGCAGGCCGCGGGCGACCTCCGCGTGGCGCTCGGGGACCGTGTGGCGGTCGAGCGCGCCCTCGATGACGAGGTCGCGGATCGCCGGGGATTTCCGGGCGTTGAGGCCGTCGTCCATTCGACCCCCGTCACGGCCCGGTCACCTCGAACGGCGAGGACACGACGTCCAGGACCTCCGACAGGCACGGTTCGCCCGGACACTGGCCCTCGCGCGTGAACCACCCCGACACGGACAGCCGGTACGTCCCCGGCGTGAGCGGCGTGCGCTGGTCCGCGACCCGCTTCACCGGCAGCGTCGCGGTCCACACGAAGCGCCGCGCCGCGGCCCCGGGCGCATCGAAGTACGAGGGGTCCGGGTCGAGCCGCAGCGAGAACTCGTACCCGTTGGAATCCATGGCCGTCTCGTTCGCGCGCTCGAACGGGCGGAAGGCGTCGCCCTCCTGGCGCTGAAGGGTCACGACCGGGGTCCCGAGCCACGGGTCCCCGCCCGCGAACGCGAAGACCACCGTGTCCGTGGGTCCGTACGCGGCTTGGACGTCCTGTACGACCTCGCCGGGGTCGAGGGACCCCGTGGCCCCGCGTTTCGTGTACGGTTGATCGGGCGGCGTGCTCGGCGGCGGGGGCGTGAACGGCAACGGCGTTTCCGGGTCGAAGAACCACCGGGCTCCGTCCAGGATGCGCGCCTTCAGGTAATCGCCCTGCTTCGGCCCCCAGATCGCGCCCGCGGCCTCGTACCCGCCCTGCCACCAGTCCCACTCGGGCGTCGAGTACCCCGTGTAGTCCTGGGAATAGCCGAAGAAGGCCACGTCCAGCCCCCCGCTCAACTGCGAGATCTCATCACGCAGATCGATGCCGATCTGGGTGACGGCCTCGCCCGGGAACGTCGCGAACACGAGGTCCCCGATCCGGCCCACGGTCACGAGGGTCCGGTCCGGGGCCGGCAGGTCCTGCGGGAAGAACAGGCACGCGGTGTCCAGGCCGGGGACCGGGTCCGGCTCGCCGCTCCAGCAGTGCCCCTCCGCGCCTCCCCCGCAATAGACCGCGCCCCACTCATAGGGGAACTCGCCCTCGCCGTAGCCGATCGCCTCGCGATTCAGGGGGATCCAGACGGTGCGCGACGACAGGTCCGCGGAGTCGCGCATCTGGATCGTCGGCAGGATGGCCCAGGCCGTCTGTGCGGCCCGGTTTCCCAGCCCCTCGCACTGCGTGTAGGCGCCCGGGACGACCGAATACGGCCCGGGGTCCGACGGCGGCAGGGGGTCGCCCGGGGCCATGTCCCCGGCCCACGAGTTGAAGAACAGCACCGGGACCGGGTGATCGAAGCCCTCCTCGACCTTGCGCTCGATGGCCCCGGACACGTCCTGGCTCAGGTGGTGCATCTCCGCGCCCAGCACGGTCCCGTGGATCGCGTAGGTCAGGATGACCGCCCTGGTGCGTCCGTCCAGGGCGTCGAAGCGCAGCAGGGGCATGTCCCCGGCCTCGATGTCCGGGTTCTCGCAGCGCCGGTCCGAGTGCAGCACGGGGTCGGATGCGAAGGCGTATCCGAAGCGGGCAGGCTCCAGGTCGTGATACGCCTGGACGACGGCATCCGCGGCCGCCGTCATCATCCGGTCGTAGAACTCCGGGAAGAACTTGTCGATCAGGACCTCGAAGGCCCCGACCATCATCCGGCCCGGGCCGGAATGCGTGTGCGTGCCGCCGATGATCAGTTCGTCCGAGAAGTCATGGCCCGTGCGCGCGAGCAGGCGCATCCGGATGGACTCGCGCGCCGTGGACGAGATGCCCACCGTGTCCAGGCGCACGAACGCGAGCCTCCCCATTCCGCCCTCCACGAACACCGCCTTGATGTTCGGGTGCATGTACACCGAGTCCGTGCCGGGGAAGTCCACGGTGAACGGGGTCTTGGAGCCCGACTGGCTGCCGAAGCCCGCGGTGTTGATGCCCACCGGGACCGGCATGGGGACGACCGCCACGCCGACCCGCAGGGGCACCGGCTCCGTGATCGGCGGGATGGGGTCCGCGGGCGTGATGACGTCGGGCGGCCGATCCTCCGGGACATCCGGCCCGCCCGTGTCTCCGGGGTCTCCCGGGTCTCCGAGGTCCGTGGAGCCCGGGTCCGGCGCCGGTTCCTCCGCCGGGACGTCCACCCCCTCGGGCGCCGGGTCCGGGCCCGCCACGTCCAGCCCGATGTCCGGCCGCACCACGTCCCGCATCCCGAGGTCGCTCGGGCACCCCGGCCCGCCCGTCCCGCACCCCGCCGCGACCCCGAGGACCATCGCCGCCAGAACCACCGAGCCTCGCCTGACCATCTGGTTTTCCTTTCGCGTGCCAACCGCACTGTACGGGAGCCTCTCGCGGCTGTCAAAGGGAACCGGTGAGGCTGCTGAACTCTCAAGGATCGCGACATGGTCTCGTCATGGTTCCCCTGGAGACGCGAGCCCCCGCTCGCGTCTGGACGCGCGAGCACAGCTCGCGCCAGCCCGCGACCAATCGC
>DYKK01000460.1 GCA_020722625.1 Anaeromyxobacter dehalogenans | reverse complement strand
GACCCCGAGATAGACCGCGAGCCCGACCGCGGTGACGTGGTCCAGGAAGGCCCACTCCGGCCCGCCCGCCAGGACCCCTCCGAGCCCCACCGCGGCCGCGACCGAGGTGAAGGCGTCCGTCCGGTGGTGCCAGGCGTTCGCCTCGATGGAGGGGTCCCCGACCCGTCTCCCCACGGCTCGCGTCACGCGGAACAGCCATTCCTTGAGGGCCACCGACGCCACGGCCCACAGCAGGGGGCCCAGGGCCTGGACGTGCGCGTGCCGGTCGCGCAGGGTCCCCAGGGCCTGGAGGGCGATCCACCCGGCCGCGAGCAGGAGCATGGCCCCGACGAACATCGCCGCGAGCGTCGCCGCGCGCCGGTGGCCGTAGTGATGGTCCTGGTCCGCAGGCCGTCCGGACACGCGCAGGCCCCACAGGACCGCCACGTCCGTGACCAGGTCCGAGGCGCTGTGCACCCCGTCCGCGAGGATGGCCTGGCTGTCGAAGACCAGACCCGCGGCGACCTTCCCCGCGGACAGGACCACGTTGATCACGAGGCCCACCCAGGTCACGCGGCGGGGGGACCAGGGTTCGGACGCCGGGCCTGTCACGGCCGAGTCCCCGCAGGAGGCAACCGATTCTACATCCGGGTGGTCGGAGGAGGGAGCGAGGGGACCCGCCCTCGATCGGCCACCACGATCTCGACAGCAGGACGGACCACCTGGATTTGTCGCGGCCCCAGGGTGGTGAAATGAAACGAAGCAAATGTCATGTTTATTCGAAGACTTGCGGAAATTGGTGGCGGATTTGGAACCGCGACGTCAGCGGCCCCAGCGGTGGCGGCGGCCCGGGCCGGGCCGGCACTCATCCATCGCGTCCGGGACCTTCTTGAGTTGCTCGGGGGTCAGGACCGCGCGGACCTTCAGCAGGACCTCGAGGCGGTGGTCCGCCAGGTCCTCGTGGTGCTTGCGCATCGCGCGGGCCATGTCGCGGACCTGGTCGGCGCTGACCTTGGGGTCGGAGAAGGTCTTCAGGAACTGGTCCTTCAGGTCGCGGGCCTCGTCCCGGAACTTTCGGCCCTCGTCCCTGGCCGTGTCGAGAATGGACTCGATGGTCTTGCGCTGGTCCGCGCTCAGGTTGAGGTCCCGCGAGTCCAGGAGGCACTGGGCCATGGCTCCGGGACCGGCTCCGAACCCGGGGCCGCCGGCGCCGTCCCCCCGTCCCATCCCCGGCCCCCCCGGAGGGCCGCCGCAGGGGCAGGGCTGGGCCCACGCCGCGCCCGAGAGTCCCATCACGGCGGCGACCACCACCATCGAACCGAAACGATGTCTCATCTCGCACCTCCCAAAGAGTTTGCCCCGCGCGGCCCATCCGCGCGGCTCGACCTCCGCTCGATGCAGGGACCGTGCCAGGTCGCTTCACGCGTCGGTCGGGCAGGACCCCACAGGGAGTCGCCGCCCCCTGGGCGTGGGCGAACGAGGGGGGCGACGGCCCTGACCGGCGCAACGAACCTCCAGGATGATGCAGGTCCTGCACCGCGACATGCAAGGGTTGCACGAGGCTCATCGCTCGGTCAGCCCGTACTCGCGCAGGCGGTACTGGAGCGTCCGCGTCCGACCAGCCGCTCCTGTACTGCCTTTCTGCATTCCTGCGAGCAATCTCGCCCTTCCATTTTCCCTTGTTTTCAGATAGTTATTTGTCGACGAGATTTGCCTACGAAGAAACATCCTCTCGGTCACGCAGCCGATGTTGGCAACCGGATCGCTGCACCAAGGCGATCCTCGTC
>DYKK01000069.1 GCA_020722625.1 Anaeromyxobacter dehalogenans | reverse complement strand
CGGCCGGCTCGGACTCGAACCGCACGCGGAGTCCGGCGGGCTTCGCGGGCGGCTTCGGGGCGGGCCCGGGCTCGGGCTCGGCCTCCGGGACGGGCCCGCGCACCGTCACGGAGTCCGCCACCGGCGTGGAGGTAGGCCTTGGCGCAGGGGCAGGCTCCGAAGCCGCGGCGACCGGCTCCGGCGCGCCCGCGGCGCCCGGGATGGCCGCGTCGGATCCAGGACCAGGCCGGACGCCACGCCCGGCCATCAGCCAGATGCCAGCGACGGTCGCGGTCGCGACCAGGGCTGCGGCCACCGCGGCCCAGGCATGCGCGCCGACCTCGAAGCGCCGCCTGCGCATCCTGACCTGCGTCGTCACGGGCACCGGGAGGTCCGCGCCGCCGATCGGCTGGGTCGGCGGTTCCGGCGCGACTCCATCGGCCGGGCTCGGGGGCGTGGCCGGACGCTCGTCCGAGGAGCCCGGCCGGCCCAGCGCCAGGCCCACCGCGGTCGCGCGCCGGTCCGACAGCGCGCCCTGGAACGCGGCCAGCATCTCCTCCGCCCCGGCAAACCGGTCCCCCGGCCTCGGCGCCAACGCCCGCTCCAGAAACGACTTGAGCGGCCGGGGCAGCCCCCGCGCCTCCGCGAGGTCCAGGGGACGGTAGCCCGGGTCCACCTTCTTCGCCATCACCTCCAGAGGCGTGCCGCCCTCGAACGGCCTCACCCCCGTGAACACCTCGAACAGCATCACACCCACCGCGTACAGGTCCGCACGGCCGTCCACCTCCGGCTGTCCCGTCCGTCGCGGGGCCTGTTCGGGGGCCATGTAGTAGGGCGTCCCCAGGAACTGCCCGGTGTGTGAGACCGTCCCATCGAAGCCCGACACGTCCGCGACCGCCTTCGCCAGCCCGAAGTCCAGCACCTTCACGAAGGTCGGGTTGCCCAGCACCGGCGCCAGCATGATGTTGTCCGGCTTCATGTCCCGGTGCACGATCCCCACCATGTGCGCCGTGCCCAGCGCGTGCAGCACCTGGCTGAAGACCGACAGCACCACGTCCCCGGGGATCGGCGCGCCGCCGCTTTCCTGCCGCATCTGAGCGAGGGCCCGGCGCAGGGTCCGGCCGTGCTTCACGTACTCGAGCGCCATGTACGGCACCCGGAACTCGAGCGCCCCCACCCCGTAGTCGTACAGTTTCACGATGTTCGGGTGGTCGAGGACCGAGATCGCCCGCGCCTCCCGCTCGAAGCGCGCGATCGTGGTCTGCGTCATCTCCAGCCCCGAGATGACCTTCAGCGCCACCTCCCGGTTCAGCGGCCGCTGGAGCGCCAGGTACACCGCCCCCATCCCCCCCTCGCCGATCTTGCCGGCGAGCAGGTAGCGGTCAATGCTTCGGCCGAGCAACGGGTCGAGCGGTCGGTGCTTGCGCGCCGCGAACTCGCGAGCGCTCTGGTACCAGGAGGTCGGGATGAAGCGGTAGTCCTTCCGCCGGCACACGTCGCTCGGACACGGGTCGCCCACGGGACCCGTGCGGGCCTCACAGTTCGGGCAGATGCCTCGGGGCTCGGGCGGCATCACGGCCGTGTCCCCGGTGAAAACGACGCCTCGGATGATACACCAGAATCCGGCGAACCGAAACGGCTTCGGTGCGTCCGGCATCCGGGGTCCGGGGTCCGGAGGTCGCGGCGAACGTGGCAACGTCGTCCTGCCCCCCTCCTCGCGTCCAACGTGGCCCTGACACGGTCACTGTCGCTGTCGCTGCCACTGTTCCTGAACCTGTCCACTGAATCGTCTTGCTGAACCTCCCACGCGCTCCCATCCTCCGCCCCCTCCGCCGCCCGGGCCGGGATTCGCGTCCCCCTGGGCCACGACCTTGGATGGCGGCCCGGCGTCCGGGCGATGGATCAAGCCTTCTCGCTTGCGCCCGCGCCGGTTCTTTCTAGAATACCCGTTGTGAGCGACCGCGCCACCAACGCGATGCCCCTCCCCGGCGAGTCCCGCATCGGCGAACGACTGCACGTGTGCGTCGGCTACGCGTGCAACAACAACTGCGTCTTCTGCATGGAGGACGACCGGCAGGGCCGGTTCGAGCGGCTCGTCCATCAGACCGCCGAGGACGTCCGCCGGATGCTGGCCGGGAGCCCGGGCGTCCGCGAGGTCATGTTCACGTCGGGCGAGCCCACGCTCCACGAGCACCTCCCCGAGTACATCCGCATGGCGCGGGACCTCGGCTACCAGGTCATCGGCCTGATCACGAACGGGCGGCGGCTCGCGTACCGGCCGTACCTCGACACCCTGCTCGAGGCCGGCCTGAACCACGTCCTCGTCTCGATCCACGGCCCCGACGCGCGCACCCACGACGCGCTCGTCCGGACGCGCGGGGCCTTCGACCAGGCCCTGCGCGGACTCGCGAACCTCGCGGTCGTCAAGCGGCGGCATCCCGGCCTGAAGGTCCACACGCACTGCGTGTTGAACCGCCGGAACTTCCGCAAGGTCGGCGCCTACCTGGACACGATGCGGCCCTTCCGGATCGACCAGCACGTCTTCAGCGTGATGATGCCCGAGGGGCGGGGTTCCCGGTTGATGGACACGCTGATGCCCCGGTACTCCGAGGTCGCGGCCGAGTTCGAGCGCGTGCTGTCCGGGTTGCCGGACGACGAGGTCTCCCGCGTGTTCCTGCTGGACATCCCGTACTGCACGACCACCCGCCTGCCCGACTCCGTGCGCGGATACGTCGAGCGGTACTTCCACTTCGAGCCCGACGGGTCGGTCCGGTTCGAGCAGGTCCGGCCGGGACTCGTGCGCGAACTGACCGAGGACGGCCTGATCGAGCCGTCGGCCCTCGAGGGAGACCACACGGGGTACGCCCGGGTGTCCAAGGCCGCGCACGACGAGGCCGTGCGACTCAAGCGCCCGGAATGCGGGGCCTGCGGGTTCGAGCGGATGTGCCGGGGGGTGTTCCGCCTGTACCTGGACCGGTTCGGATGGGACGAGTTCCTCCCCGTGACGGACCGACGGAGCGAAGAACCATGAAAACCGATCCGCAGGCCGCCCCCTCCGGCCAGGCCCGTCCCCGCACCGAGCGCGTGGACATCAAGACCGGCTGGATGTGCAACAACCGCTGCCGGTTCTGCGTGCAGGGGAACAAGCGCGACCTGTATGGGAACAAGACCACGGACGAGGTCCGCCGCCTGCTCGAGGAGGCCCGGAAGGACTCGGACTCCGTCGTTTTCACCGGCGGCGAGGTCACGATCCGCAAGGACTTGCTGGACCTGGTCCGTTACGCCCGCGACCTGGGCTTCCGCGTCATCCAGATCCAGACGAACGGGCGCGTGCTCGCGTACCGGAAGGCGTGCGAGGACCTGATCGCGGCCGGGGCCACCGAGTTCTCGCCGGCCCTGCACGGGCACGTCCCGGAACTGCACGACTACCTGACGCGGTCGCAGGGGTCGTTCGCGCAGACGGTCCGGGCGATCCGCAACCTGAAAGACCTCGGACAGATTGTCTTGACCAATACCGTAATCACGAGGTCGAATTACCGGCACCTGCCCGAGATTGCGGCCCTCCTGGTCGGGCTCGGGGTGGACCAGTACCAGTTCGCGTTCGTGCACGCGCTCGGGGCCGCGGCCGAGAACTTCCTGTCCGTGGTCCCGCGCTTCGCCCTGATCGAGCCCCACGTCCACCGCGGGCTGGACGTGGGGATCGCGGCCGGCCGCCGGGTCATGACCGAGGCCATTCCATACTGCTTTATGAAGGGCTACGAGGTGTACGTGGCCGAACGCATCATCCCGCGCACCAAGATCTTCGAGGGCCACGTGACCATCGAGGACTACACCCATCACCGCCTGGTGGAGGGCAAGGCCAAGGGGCCCCGGTGCCCCGAGTGCGCCTTCCACGCGATCTGCGAGGGCCCCTGGCGGGAGTATCCGGAGCACTTCGGCTGGGACGAGTTCATCCCCCGCCCGACCTTCGAGGGAGCCCACCCGCAGGCACTTCGGGCGGCGCCGTGACCGGTACGATGGACGACCTTGACCTGCGCGAGGCCGCGGTCCACGAGAAGCGGCACTGGGTGCGGCTCACGCGGGCGTGCAACAACCGCTGCCTGTTCTGTCTGGATTCCGGGGCGCAGAACGGGCGCCTGGTCCCCGAGGAGGCCGTGCGCGAGCGCATCCTGGAGGGACGCCGCGCCGGGGCGGATCGCCTGATCCTGTCCGGCGGGGAGCCGACCATCCACCCGAGGTTCCTCGACGTCATCCGGTTCGGCACGGACGCGGGCTACACGTGGATCCAGACCGTGACGAACGGACGGATGTTCCGGTACGCGCGCTTCGCCGAGACCGCGGTGCGACACGGCCTGCGCGAGGCGACCTTCTCGATGCACGGCCACGCGCCGGCCCTGCACGACCGCCTGGTCGGGCACGAGGGGGCGTTCGTGCAGGCCCTGACCGGGCTGCGCCGGGTGATGGACCTCGGGGTGGTCGTGTCCGTGGACGTGGTGCTGAACCGCCTGAACCTGCCGTTCCTGCGCGAGATCCTCGAGTTCTACGTGGGCCTGGGTGTCGGGGAGTTTGACTTGCTGCACCTGATCCCGTTCGGCCGCGGGTGGGACGAGAACCGCGACCTCCTGTTCCCGGAGGACGACCTCCTGGGCCGCGAACTGGAGCGGGCCGTCCAGGCCGTCGAGGGCCGGGGCGTCGTGATCTGGACCAACCGGTTGCCGATCCAGTACCTGGAAGGGCGCGAGGACCTCTTCCAGGACCCGCACAAGATCTACGACGAGGTCCTGGGCGAGCGGGAGGCCTTCCGCAACCTGTTCGCGACCGGGGCGCAGCCCGAGTGCCTGGGACCGCGCTGCGCGCACTGCTTCTTGCGCCCGTTCTGCGAGGCGGCGCGCCGGTACCAGGCCGGGGAGTGGTGCCGGGAGGGGGAGGAAGACGCGGTCGAGTGGACCCGCGCGCGGTGCCGGGAGGTCCTCGCGGAGGGGGCGGGCGCGGCAGGGACCGTCACGCGGCTTCCCACCCGCGAGACCCTCCGGGAGGCCCGCGAGGCGACACCGGACCTCTTGGACGTGCACAAGGCCCAGCGGCTCGGGGTCGTGGTGACGGGATTGCCGCCCTGCCTCGGGGGTCCCGAGCCCGGTCCTCGCGACTGGCCCGCCCCTGATGCGGGCGTCGTGGGGCCGGATGGGCGGATCGTCCTCGAGCGCTTCGTGTCGTTCTTCATCCGCCGCCTGTACCGCGTCAAGAGCCTGCGCTGCCGGACTTGCCGGTACGACGCGGCGTGTCCCGGCCTGCACGTGAACACCGCGAGGCTGTGGGGGCTCCAGGTCCTGACTCCCATTTCACCCTGAGAAGGCGACGGCGATGGCGAATCTCGGCTACATCCAGGTCACGCGCCTGTGCAACCAGAAGTGCCGCTTCTGCTCGAACCCGGAGCGCGATGCGACCCTCACGATGGACCAAGCCACGGCCTTGATTGACGACTTCGTGGCCCGTGGCTATGACGGGGTGATCCTGACCGGAGGCGAACCGACCCTGCACCCCAGCCTGGGGGACATCATCGCGTATGCCCGGCGCAAGGGCATCCACGCGCGCATCATCACGAACGGCCAGAGGCTCGCGGACGCGGACCTCCTGCGCCCCCTCGTGGACGCCGGGCTCGACCACGTGCACGTGTCGGTCCAGTCGCCGGACGCGGAGGTCCAGGGGTTCCTGTCGGGCAACCCGGACTCGCTGCCCCACGTGTTGCAGACGCTCGAGAACATCGGGCGCCTGGGAATCAACGCCGACATCAATACGACCATCAATCATTACAATGCAAACCGTCTGGACACCCTGGTCCGCTTCCTGGTCGAACGATTCCCGTTCCTGCACCACTTCGTGTGGAACAACCTCGACCCGACCATGAACCGGGCCACCGAGAACCCGGACGTGATCCCGAAGTTGTGGGAGTTCGAGGTCTCGCTGTTCCGGGCGATGTCGTTCTTGCACGCGAGCGGCCGCACCTTCCGTGCCGAGAAGGTCCCCCTGTGCTACATGGCGGACTTCGCGTGGGCCTCGACCGAGACGCGCAAGATCGTCAAGGGCGAGGAGCGCATCGTCCGGTTTCTGGACGAGAAGGGCTTCGTGCGCGAGACCCTGTTCCAGCACGGAAAGGCCGAGGCGTGCCGGGTGTGCCGGTTCGATCCGATCTGCGCGGGGCTCTACGACATGGACGTGCACTACTCGTCCGCGGAACTGCACCCGGTCTTCCTGGACCCGGAGCCGGTCCGTGCGCGCGTGCTCGAGGGTCGCTAGATGGGGATCGAGGCGTTTCCCCAGGCCGCGGCGGTGGTTCTGGCCGCCGGGGGGGCGGTCACCGACGTCCTGCGCGGGAAGATCTACAACCGGTGGCTCGCGGCGGGCCTGGCGGCCGCGCTCGCGTGGCTGGCCGTCCTGCCGGTCTTCAACGCCCTCGGGGGCGAGGCCGAGTGGAAGCGGTACCCGGAACTCGGGCTGTGGACCCGGGCGGAATCCGGCCCCGCGCCGGCCGCGGCCGGGAAACCCGCCCCGTGGGAGGACGCCGGCGAGGTGTCCGTCTGGCCGCCGCCGGACGGCGGCGTGCCGGCGCCCCCCGGGGACGACGCCCCCCGGCCCGTTCCATCCTTCTGGATCTACCTGGCCAAGGTGGCGGCCAACGCGGGGCTGGCCCTCCTCGCCGGGTTCCTGATGTGGTGGTTCGGCCTGTGGGCCGCCGGGGACGCGAAGATGTTCGCGGTGCTCGCGTTGCTCTTGCCCCTGTCCACGTACCGGGGGGCCTACATGCCGGCCTTCCCGGCATACGTGCTCCTGTTCAACACCTTTGCCTCCGTCATGGCACTGCTCCTGGGCGAAATGGTTGCGCGCATCGCGCGGCAGGCCCTTCGGCCCACGGAGGACGAGGCGCGGGTCGCCCGCGAGGCCGCGGCCTGGGTCCGGTCGCACGCCGGGGAGCTCGCCCTCGGGTTCGTGGGGATGTTCTTCCTGTTCCTGGCGATCAAGACCCTGCGCGGCCTGTTCCGGGACGTGCTGGTGGACTGGACGCACCTGGACGTGAAGCCGGCCGTCTATCTGGTCCTGCTGCTCGTGTTCCACCCCGTGGTGCGGGCCATGCGCGACCGGAGGGCCCTCGTGTCTGTGGCGCTCTTGACCGCGGGCTACATCGCTTACGTGGCCGCCCGGCCCACGGAAGGCCACGACCTCGCGTCGGTCCTGTCCGTGGGGAGCGTGGCCGGTTCCGTCATGGTCTTTTATCTTCTGTATGGCATTTATCTGAACGTCTTTGATTTCAAGGCGGTCCGCGTCTGGGAACTCAAGCCCCGCATGATCCTGTCTCGCCGGACCCTCGAGGTCCTGAAGGAGGACCAGGACCTGCTGGACCACAAGATGGGACCGGCGGGTCCGGACGGGTTGTCCCCGGACCAGGTCGAGGTCCTGCGGCGCTGGTGGATCGACCGGGGCAAGGGCGGGGTGGTGTGGGTGTCGCGGACCTTCCCGTTCGCCCCGGCCCTGTTCGTGGGGACGCTCGTCACGGTGTGGCTCGGCGCCTACGTCGTGTGGACCTGATCAGGCCCGCCGTTTCAGGACCAGGATCCACTGGTCGCACGTGTCCGGCGAGACGGGGCGGTGGAACACGGTCCGCAGCGGGAACCGTCCTCCCAGAAACGCGAGCATCCGGTTCGAGTCCCAGTTCCGCGCGTGCTGGAAGCCCCCGGTCGCGTGGGCGTGGCTGTGCGCGCTGTGCCGGCGCGAGCGGACCAGGGGCAGGGCCACGGATTCGATCAGGAGCAGGGTCCCGCCGGGCCGGATCAGGTCGCTCATCGTCGCGAAGGCGCGGTCCAGGTCGGCCACGTGGTGCAGGCTGCGGATCGCGAGGACGTGGTCGTACCGTTCGGAGTCCGGCGGGCGAAACGTCTCGATGGTCCCCCGCAGGATGCGAACCCCGTCCAGGGCGTCCTCGATCGACCCGTCCCCCCCCTCCTCGCTCCAGCCGCCCACTCCTGGATCCGGATCCAGCCCGTGCAGGGCCAGGACCCCGGACGCGAGGCGGTCTCGGACCGCATCCAGGTAGGGACCGCGCCCGATCCCCACGTCCAGGACCCGGCCGGCGAGCGAGCGTAGGTGCCCGCGCAGCCAGGCCTCGTCCTCGGCAAACAGGGAACGCGGGGCCTCGCGATACGCCGCGACGCAGGTCGGAAAGTCCGGGCATGCCCGGCACGCGCCGGCCACGACCAGTTGCCGCACGTCGTGGGCAAAGTCGTTCATCTGGGGCTTGCCGGACACGTCGAGGTACAACTGCCCCAGGTCATGGACCACCTGCCGGATCTCGGGTTCCTCGAAGTCGGAGGTGCGCGTGCGGCACAGGACGACGCGCCCGCCCCGTTCCACGAGCACGACCCGGCTGGTTTGCGCGCGGTGCAGGCCCAGGTCGCGGGCCGAGCACGCAGCCGGGTCCAGGACGAAGCCTTCGAGGACCCTGGACGGCGTGTAGTCGAACGAGTTGGAAACCCCGGTCATCTCGGGACCCCGGTGCGCGCGCCCGTCATCGGATCGG
Organism: Anaeromyxobacter dehalogenans; assembly: GCA_020722625.1. GTDB lineage: Bacteria > Myxococcota_A > UBA9042 > DTJE01 > DTJE01 > DYKK01. The sequence continues at coordinate 3,404 of DYKK01000069.1, read as the reverse complement.
CTCGATCTCCTCGTCCCCGTATCGTTCCAGGTAGTCGTTCCTGGCCCCCATGCAAACGCCCTGGTAATACTTGCACTCGCGACATTTATCAGTATATGTATTTGCGCTGATGGCGGATTCCCACAGGCGGAACCGGGACCCCGGCGTGACCACGATCACCCGGTCCTGGCGCAGGTCGCGCACGAAGTCCTCGTACCCGGGCAACATGCATCGCGGGATGTGGCGCGACTCGCAGAAGACCCCGAGCGAGCGCGCGGTCTCAAACGCCCGGACGATGTCGTCGCGCATCTCGCGGATGCGCGGCAGGGACGCGAGGTTGTCCCGGTTCCGGTCGGTCAGGGACACGAGCCACAGCACGAAATCCCTCGCCCCCACCCCCGCCCAATATGTCACGATGTCCGCAAGGTGCGCAACCGTGTCGTTCTTGATGATGAGGTCCAGGATGGGCCTCTGCCCGAGCGCGAGCAGGTTCTCGACCCCTCGGCGGACGAGGTCCAGGGCGCCCGGCAGGCCCATGATGGACTCGTACAGCGCGGGCGTGTGCGCCATCACCGACAGGTTGAACTGCGTGACCCCCGCCTCGACGGCCTCCCGCGCGAACCTCTCGTAGGAATACATCAGGCCGTTCGACGCGACCTTGACGTGGTCGTAGCCCCGGTCCCTCGCGAACCGCACGAGCGGCAACAGGTCCTTGCGGATCGTGGGCTCCCCGCCGCCGAAACTGACCCGGTGGACCCCGAGCGCCCGGGCCTGCGCGATTTCGGCGACGGCCTCGCGCGTGGTCATGTTGTGCCGGCGCATTTCGTCCGTGACGGAGCAGTAGTCGCAGCAGACGTTGCACTCGTACCCCAGGATCACGTCCAGCAGGACGTCCGACAGGTCTTCCAACCCTGGCCCCCGCTCGTCAATCCCCTCCGCCATCGTCCTCTCCATCCCCGAACTCGTAGAACCCGTCGCACACGGGCACGTACGGGCACGCCTCGCACTCCGGCTGGCGCCGCCGTCTTGCCGCGAGGTACTTGAACAGGTTGACCTCCTCTTCCGTGACGAAGACCATGATTCGGCCCAGTTTCTGGGTGTCCGCGACCAGGTGGGGCTCGTACTCGGGCGGGAAGAGGCAGAACTGCGCGTTCACCACCTGGATCCGCATCCGGCCCGCGTACCGGTCCAGGACCCGGCGGACCGCGCCGGCCGCGACACGAGGGTCGGGGGCGACCCGCCGGCTCGCCGCGCCGAACGGCGTCAGGAACTGGAGGTTCCACGTCTGAACCCCAAGGTCCGCGAGCAGGGCCCCGAGCGCATCCAGGTCCTCCACGTTGCCGGTGAAGACCGTGGTGTTGACCCCCACGTCCACGGAGGACGCAAAGGCCAGGGCCTGTCGAAGCCCCGCCCTCGTCTCCTCGTAGGACCCGGGGACGCGGGTCGCGGCCTCGTGGACCTCGGCCCGCGACCCGTGCAGGGACACGAGCAGGTCCGTGATCCCGGACGTCATCAGGCGCCGGGCAAAGCCCGGATCCCGCAGGCGCCGGCCGTTCGTGGTCACGTTGACCCGCCGGTAGCCGAGTTGGCGGGCCCGGCGGACCAGGTGCACGAGCCTCGGGTGCAACGTCGGCTCCCCCCCGTCCAGGTCCAGGAGGTCCACGCCCCGGGCACGGTGGTCGCTCAGGAGGGCGCACAGACGCCGGAAGCCCACGTCGCGACGCACACGGTTCGACACCGCGCAGAACACGCACCGGTTGATGCACCGGTAAGTGACGTTGATGATCAGTTTCCTTGATTTCGATGCCTCGACCTTGCGTCGCAGGGAACGGACGGCCGTCTCGAGGTACCCCTCGGGCAGGCCCGGCGGGCGGAACGCGGGGCGGTGCTGGAACAGGGTCGGGTCGGGCCAGCGCAGGCCCCCCGGCGGGATCAATCCCTGGGCCACGCACTCGTCGTGGAGGGCCGATCCCGGGATGGGCGTGGCGAACTGGACCGCGGGCGCGGCCCCGTAGGTCTCGTACAGGCGCCAGGCGACCTCCAGGGTCCGCCGCACGTGCGCCGGGGTCTCCCAGGGGAATCCCACCACGAAGTGCGCGAGGGTCGCGACCCCGTGGCGACGGGCCGCGGCCAGGACCCGCTCCACCTCGCGCAGGGACTGGCGCTTGCCGATCGCCCCGAACAGGTCGCCCTCGTCCCCGCTCTCGGCGGACACACACAACAGCCCGATCCGCCCGGCCATCCGGGCCACCGCCTCGTCGCTCAGCCGGTCCGCGCGCAACCCGTTCGGGAACTCGTAGCGCAGGCCCAGGTCCTCGAACACCCGCAGGACGTCCTCGAAGTCGGGCCGGAGGTTGGCCATCTCGTCCAGGACGAAGAGTTTGCGGGCGCCGGCGACGTGCCGAACCAGGTAGGCCCACTGCGAGACCACCGGCAGCGGCACGACGCGGTACGGCTTCCTCGCCTCGCCCCGCCCGCCCTCCCGCCACCCCGGGTTGCTCGTGCAGAAGATGCAGCGGTACGGGCAGCCGCTCGTGGTCCAGAACGGGCGCGTCCCCGCGTCCACCCCGAACGGATTGGCCCAGGCCCCGTCCGCGAAGACCCGGTGCAGGAAGGCGCCGTACCGGGCCCAGTCCACGGCCTCGTACAGGGGGAACGGGGGCGGCCGGTCCCAGGACCCCGCCGGGTCGCGAACCACCTCGCCCTTGAGGCTGCAAAGCCGCCCAGGGTCGTCAAACCACCGCTCTCCCGCGTACTGCACGACTGCATCCAGGCCCGGCAGCCGCTCCAGCACGGCCCGGCCGTCGTAGGCGACGTGGTGCATCCCCCCGACGTGGCAGTCCGCAAGGACCAGGCCCGCCCGCGGGTATCGCGCCCTCAGGCCCGAGACCAGGGCCGCGAGGTCCCCATCCGGCTCCCACGGGTGCAGGAACGGCGAGCCCCCCACGACGACCAGGCCGGGGTCCCCGTCCGAAAGCGTCTGAAGAAAGGCCGCGGTATCCAGGCCGAGGAGCCAGCCTCCATCCGGCCTCGCGAACCGGCCCGACCCCGGCAGGGCCGTGGCGTCCGCGACCTCCACGCGCCATCCGGCCCTTGCGACCCTGGCCGCGGCCGTGAGTACCGCCAGGTTCACGAAGCAGGGGTAGTCAATGTGGTCCGCCGGAAGGTTCAACGGGGGAACAATGAACAGGGCGTGACGGCTCATCGTCGGGGCCGTGCGATTCCCGACGGGCATGATACCGGCAGGGGACGGATTCCATCAAACGGGACCGCCCAGGCCCTTCTGTCCATGCGTGCGACCTTGCGAGGGGCCACCGGGGTCCGGGATCCGGGGTCCGGGGTCGCGGCGCACGTGCACCCGTCGTCAACGCCCCGCGCCCCGCGTCCAACGTAGTCCTGACACTGACACTGTCACCGACACTGCC
>DYKK01000459.1 GCA_020722625.1 Anaeromyxobacter dehalogenans | reverse complement strand
GTTCGCGGACCTGGCCCGGGACCGGATCCAGGCGTTTCATGCGCAGACGAGGGTGCGGTAGAGCGGGGAGGGGTCGGGATGTGGTCGAAGGCGGCATGGGTCGCGGCCGTGGTCGCGCTCGGGTGCGGGTCGGGGTCGGCCGGGCCGGACATCCCCCTCGCGGACGCGTCCGACGCCGGCGATGGGGGCGCGGTCCTGGAAGAAGCCTTCGCCCCGGACGACACCGCCGGCGAGGCCGACGCCCCGCGGCCCCCGCCGGTCTTCACAAGGCCCGACAAGGGCCCGCCCGTGACCCCGGAGGAAGTCGCCGCGGCGACCGCCCTGTACCTGGAGATCCTGCGCGACACGCGCTACTTCGATGTCGTCGAGGAGCGGGCCCACGGCTGGCCCGAGTCCGACCCGCAAGGACGCTACTGGTTCGCCACGTGGTGGAGCGGCGTGCGCGTGATCAAGCAGGACGGGCGCGTGACGTACCTGCACTCCGCGGACGGCGCGGACAACAACGGGATGCGGACCGGCCCCATCCTGGCCGCCGCGTGCTTTGCGCACGCCCTGTGGGGGGACCGTGCGCCCCTCGTGCGGCGGCTGGTCCGGGGATTCAACTCGTGGGTCCTCGCGATGGAGCGGGAGGCCGGTCCCGACACCGGGGTCCTGATGGCGCGGGCCCACTATCCCGAGTCCGTCACGTCGCAGGACGGCGGGCGCGAGGTCTTCATTGACTACTCGCTGAACCGGCCCGGCGAGGACAATGGTGCGACGATCTACGTTCACAATCCAGACAATCCGTATTGCGGCAACATTTACATCAAGAACAAGCGGTCCAAGGACGACATCGGGCACATGCTGCTGGCCCTCGCCTTCCTGCCGGCGTGCACCGCGGACGCGGACCCCGCATTCCGGGAGGACCTGGACCTCCTCGACACGCTGTACGGGGTTTGGGTGCGGCGCGTGGAGGACGACGGCTGGCGCATCGCGACCGTGGACCGGGACTGGAACGTCTATTGGCCCGAGGAGGACCTTGCCTTCTTCATTGAACTCGGCAACATCGAGTGCAAGGCGATGCTCGCGATCCGCCTGGCCGGGCGCGGGGACGAGGGGCCGCTCCAGTGCGGGGACGGCCTGAGCGCCCTGGACGAGGTCCAGGGGCTCAAGAACGACTTCCACCAGATCCAGCGCTCGTTCCACGAGGCCGCGGCGGCGCTCGCGTTCCTGCGGGGGCGGCCCGACCTCGCGGACGCGATGCTCCATGGACTCGCGTGGCGACTCGACACGCTGATGGACGCCCGCGAGTCCGACCACCCTCCCGCGCTTCCGGGGGACCAGGACCTCGCGGAACTCGTGATGATGTCCGCGGCGGTCGGGGTGCCCCTGACCTCGCGGGAGGTCCGCTTCCTGCACGCGCGCATCGCCGACGCGCATCAGACCTATCTCGCCGAGGGGATGAAGCCGCACTACCACGTCTTCGATCCGGCCACGCCGGACGGGGAGTACGCCTTCACCCCGGACGCGGGTGGGTTCTTCTGGCGTTATGTCGGGGCCCTCCTGGGGGTGTGCGCCTCCCCCTACCGCAACCCGACCTCGCGCCCGGTCCTGGACTGCGACGCGGTGCGGGATGCGGGGTCGTGACCGCGTCGGCGACCGAGGCCCAGGACCCGGGTTCCTCGACCGTCTCCCGGCGCATCCGCCCCAACTCCGCCATCAATTTCCGCAATTCCTCGAATAGACATGAAAAGTGCTTCGTTTCATTTCACCACCCTGGGGCCGCGACTTCCCCCGGCTATCGGACGT
>DYKK01000068.1 GCA_020722625.1 Anaeromyxobacter dehalogenans | reverse complement strand
GGCACGCGGTCTCCAGGCGGAGCAGCCGCGTCCGGACGCCGAGGGACAGCCCCGCGGGCGCGTCGGCCGGCGCGCAGGTGCCCGCGGGATCGCCGTCCACGAACACGCCTCCGCCGCGGCCCGACTCCGGAGCCCCGGACAGGACCTCCATCCAGCCTTCTCCCAGGTCCGTGACCACCTGGAACTCCCAGTCCGGCCCCGCGACCGCGGGAAAGGCGGCGCGCTCGATCACGATCAGCAGGGGCCGCGACGGTTCGAGCGTCTCGACGCGCCAGGCGCCCCGCTCGAACCCCTCGTCGTCGTCGCGGTGCAGGGGGACGCCATCGAAGGCCCCAAGCGCCATGCCGGCCAGGGCGTCCCCCGACGAGATCAGGCGGTCGGCCACGAGGTCGCTCACGGTCCACACGTCGCGTGACACCAGGCGGACCCCCCCGACCTGCGCCGACGAGTAAGTATAGACGAGGTCCAGGGACCCGTCCGCGTTCACGTCGCGCACGTCGAGTCCGAGGGTCCGTCCCAGGCGCGTCAGATACCAGGCAAAGACCGGCCGGGACCTCGGGTCCGCCTCGGCCGAGGGGAAGACGAGGACCCCGTGGAGGGTGCCGTACGCGAGGCCGGCCGTGGAGGACCGCAGGTCCACGGCCACCACCCGGTTGCGGGCGAGGTGGCCGGACACCGGCGCCACGAACGACGTGCGGTAGAGGAGGACCTCATCGGGTTCCCACCGGAACTGGCCGCACCGGGTGTCGCGCACGCGGTCGAGCGGGCAGGGGAGGGTGCGACCGCAACCCTCCCCGCGCAGCCGGAAGGCCCGGGGGTCCTCCCCGATGTCGCCGACCGCGCACCCGAACAGCGACTCCGCGAGAGACCGGGCCTCCTCCACGGTCACGGGGACGACGACGGCCGGACCGGGAGGGGGGAGGGCGGCCGCGGAAGGCCCGCCGGCGGCGGCCGGGGACGGGCCGGAGAGCGATCCCAGAAACCCTGCCGCCAGGGCGCCGAGAAGGGACACGAGCGACCACGAGCCGCGGGACCTCATTTTCCGCGCCCCGTCTGGCTTGCGCCTTCTCCGCCCCCCCCCCCCCCCCCCGCCCACCCGCCTCAGCACGGTGCCGGTGTCTCCCACGGCGAAGACCGCGCCGTCCTGGGTCGCATGGACCCCATAGAGCGTCGCCACGGTGTTCGTGGTCTCTCGTGTCAGGGCCGCCCCGTCGAAATGAAACACGGTCCCGGCACCCCCGGCCAGGAAGACGTCCCTCGGCCCCGTCCCGTGCACGGCACGCAGGGTCACGTCCGTGTCCGCGCGCCGGACCTCGAAGTCGCCACCCTCCGAGTGGAGCACGAAGCCCGACTCGCCCACGGCCCACACGTCGTCGGGGGCACTCGCCCAGACCCCGTGCAGGGACGCCAGAAACGGCGCGGTCCCACCGCCCTCCAGCGGGAGGTCCTGCACGCCGAGCCGCGCCCAGTTCTTTCCGTCGAACCCGTAGATCGCGCCCCCCTTGCCGGCGGCGAAGACATGCCCGGAGTCCAGCGCGTGGACCGCCCGGAGGTCCTCGTCGGGGGTGGATAGGGCGACCCGCCACGTCCCGTCATCGTCCTGCCTCAGGAGCACCCCGTCGCCCGCGGCCCACCGGCGTCCGGCGGCGTCCTGGACCACCGCGAACAGGTCGCGGCGCGTCGGGCTCGGGACCGGCTCGAAGGTCCCCCCGGCCCACCGCAGGATGGTTCCGCCCGCCCCCACGACGACGCCCTCGTCCGCCGTGGTCAGCCAGACCGAGAACAGGTCCGAGGGCGTCCCGGTCGCGACGGGCGCGAAGGCCCCGGCGTCGAGCACGAGCGCGGTCCCGCCGGCCCCCACGGCCAGCCCCCGCGAGGCCCCGGTCGCGTGGAACCCGTACAGGGACGACGGGGTCCCCGTGTCCTTCGGGATCCAGATCGAACCGTTGAACCGGACCGCGACCCCGGCCTCGCCCACGGCCCACACGGACACCGCGGACGTGGCGTGGACCGCGTGGAGGTCCTTGCCGTCCGCCACCGACGTGAGGACCACCTGGCCGTCCGGCCGGAACTCGACCACCTGGCCGTCGAGTCCCACGGCCCACGCACGGCCGTCCGGAAGCGAGGTCACGGAGGTCAGGTCGGGGTAGGCCACCGACCCGAGCGACTGCACGCCCCCGGCGCCGGCGCGCACGGCGACCCCTCCCGCACCGACCGCGAGGACCCCCGGGGCGCACGCGGACAGGTCCGCCGTCACCGGGGACGAGACCTCGCGGAACACCCCGTCGTCCTCGTGCAGCACCGTCCCACCGGACCCGACCACCCACAGCCCACTGGACGGGTCGTCGCACACCCCCCGCAGGAGGCGCCGCCCGGACACGCTCGACCGGCTCCACGTTTTCAGGTTCCACCGGAAGATCGCGCCCCCGGTCCCGACCGCGAACACCTCGCCCCCTGCGGTCCCGGTGACTCCGAACAGGGTCGGCGCCCCGGGGATCGGTCCGCCGGTCCATGTGCCGGGGACGCCGGGCTTCCCCGTCCACCGCAAGGCGTGACCGTGCATCCCGACCACGTGCAGGTCGAAGGGACCCGCTCCCCAAACGGCGTTCAGCACCTCGGGGGGCGACGGGGGGGCGAGGTCCTCGAAGCGTTCGCCGTCGAACCGGTAGGCGATGGGACCGACCCCGACCACGACCAGGGCCTCCGCCGATGCGGCCCACAGGCCCTTGAACACGAAGTCCTTCGGGAACGGGAGTCCGATCTCGTACCAGGTCGCCGGGGTCGCCGGTTCCCATGGGTCCGCCTCGCGACCCTCAGAGGCATCCCCATCGCTGTCCGATGGGGACCCTTCGTCGGGGACGTCGGCCTCGCGATGCCCGTCCCCGGGATCCGATGTCTCGCCCGGGTCCGGCGGTCCGGCCTCGACCACACCCGAGTCCGTGCCCGGCGGGTCCGCGGGCGCAACGTCGTCCCGGGACGTGGCGGTCCCGTGTCCCGGCGCACATGCCGCGCAGACCGCGAGGGTCGCGAGACCCGCGAGACTTGCGATCAGCGACGCCGCTTTCCGCAGCCGCATCCTGCATTCCTCACGGACGATAGACGAAGAAGGTCCCCCCGGGACCGACCAGGTAGGATTCGCCGTCCGGACCGACGCCCGCGGCGGCCCGGAACACCTGGGACGTCCCCGGGTCGAGCGTCAGGACCTGCTCCCCGTCGCCGATCCACTTCACGGCGCCGGCCCATCCCACCGCGAGGGCCAGACCGTCGCTCACGCGGCCCAGGCCATACAGGAACGTGGTCGGGTCCTCGTGGATGCGACGGCACGACACGGGGCCGCACGACAGGATGACCCCGTGGTCCCCGACCGCGAGCGCCGCCCGCCCCACCGCGGGTCTCAGGTCCCACAGCGTCGAGAACGTGCCGGTCGCGACGGGGTGGAACCCGGACCCCTCGTCCACGAACATCCGCCCCCCGTCCCCGGCGGCAAACACCGCGCCCCCCGCGACGCAGACGGACTTGAGAGGCGCTCCCAGCAGGGTCGGGATGACCTGGGCGCCCGAGGCGTCCAGGCGCAGCAGGGCCCCGGACTCCCCGGCGAGGAGGGTGACCCCGGCCACGTCCCACACGTCGTTCCAGTCCTCCGCGTTCGGCGAGGAAATCGCTGTCGCCGCATCGGCCTCGACGCGGAGGATCGTCCCGCCGGATCCGGCCGCGACCCGGCCGCTGACGCCCCGGAGGTCGCTGGTCGTTCCCGATTCGAGGGTCGCGACTCGCCCCTCCCGCAGGACCAGCAGCAACCCGCGGTCCCCGACCGCCAGCACGCTGCCGTCCTCCAGAACCGTGACGGCGTTCAGGTCGCCGGTCACCCCGAGCGGCTGGTCGTGCCACACCGGGTCGTCGAGACGGACGGCCCGGGAGTCCAGGCCCGCGGCGAACACGGTCCGTGTACCGTCCGCATTCAGGACCCCCGCGACCCCGCGAAGGTCCGCGTCCACGTGGTAGGGCCCCGCGATGGTCATCAGGGTCCACTTCTTGCCGTTGTATTTCAGGATCGCCCCGCGGTCGCCCACCGCGAGGACCTCGTCCCCCGAAAACCCCACGATCGCATACAGGTCGCGAGGGGGGTCGCTCGGGTCATTTGTGACCTGGATTTTCCACGTCAAACCATCATACACGGAAATCGCACCCCCGGACCCTGCCGCGAACATCCGCCCGTCCGGGGACCGCCAGATGGAACGCAGGGTCACGGTCGGCAGGGCGATCTGGGACTGGACCCAGTGTCCCCCGCGCAGTTCGACCAGGGTCCCGAAGGCGCCGACCGCGAAGACCCCCCCCGCCGCCGAGGCGTGCACTCCGAACAGGTCGTACGTGATGCCGGTCGTCTCGTGCTCCCAGGTCCCTTCGTGGTAACGGACCAAGGTCCCCCCACGGCCACACACGTAGAAGTCGTCCGGTCCCAGGACCCCCACCCCATAGAAGTCCTGATCGCTCGGCGGTGGGATCAGGGTCCAGCGGCCGTCGTCCCAGCGCAGGACCGTCCCGGCCGCCCCGACCGCCACCACGGTCGGCCCGTCTCCCGAAACGCCGAACAGGTCGTTCGTCGTGGGAGGGAGCGGGGCGGGGACGAAATCCGCGCCGTTGAAACGAAGAACCAGTCCCCCGTCCCCGACCGCCCAGAACCCGGCCTCCAAAGAGGCCCACATCGCGCGGACGTTCCCGACGGACCGCAGGTCCACGGCCTCGAAACCCGGGGCAGGGGAGGGGGTGTCCTCGGGGACCGCATCCGGGTGGTCCAGACCGGCGGCATCCTGGACCTCGGCCGGTCCGGAATCGAGGTCCGCGCCGGGGTCTGTTCCGTCGGGTCTGGCATCATCGGCGGGGGTCGCCTCGTCGGGGGACAAATCGAGGGCCTCCATGGCGTCGTGGGCGCGGTCCGAGGTGGCCTCGGTCCCGGCCCCGCACGCCGCGACCCCGACGACGACGACCACGAGAAGCGCCCGCGAACTCCTGTTCCCCGCCAAGGTCCGCCTCCGAGATTGCAGGCCGACCGCGATGATATCACCGAATCCCTCCCCATCCGCGCGGAAAGGGGGTATAGGCAGTGCGGGTCCGGGATCCCGAGCGGACCAGCCCGGACACGCCGGATGCGGAGAGGACCCATGGATCACGACGCCATCGCCGTGGTGGACTTCGGAGGACAGTACGCCCACCTGATCGCCACCAAGGTTCGACGCCTGAACGTGCTCGCCGAGATCCGCGAGCCCGAGGACCCGATCGAACGGTTCCACGGCTTCAAGGGGGTCATCCTGTCCGGGAGCCCGAGTCTGGCGTCGAAGGACGAGGATTCGGACTACACCCGGGCGATCTACGACCTGGACGTGCCGATCCTGGGGATGTGCTTCGGCCACCAGGAGATCGCCAAGCACTATGGGGGGCAGGTGATCCACGGTGGCCGGGAATGGGGCCCGGCGGACCTGCACCTGGCCCGCGCCCATCCCCTGTTCGAGGGGCTCGGACCGGTCGAACGGGTCTGGATGAGTCACTTCGATTCCGTGGTCTCGCTCGGCCCCGATTTCGAGGAACTCGGCTGGACCACCCTCGGCGAGGCGGAGGCCCCACACCGGTTCGCGGCGATCGGGTCCGACCGGTTCCGCCGGTACGGCTTTCAGTTCCATGCCGAGGTGGACGACACGGTGAACGGGGACCGGATGCTCGCGAACTTCGTGTTCGGCCTGTGCGGGTGCCGGCCTTCCTGGACCATGGAACGCTACCTCGCGGAGAAGGTGGCCCACATCCGCGCCCAGGTCGGCGACCGGTCGGTGTTCCTGCTGGCCTCGGGCGGCGTGGATTCGACCGTGGCGGCGCGGGTGATCGCGGAGGCCCTCGGACCGGATCGGCTGCACCTCCTCCACGTGGACAACGGCTTGATGCGCAAGGATGAAAGCCGGAAGGTCCTTGCGATGCTCGAATCCCTGGGTCTCGGGCGGAACCTGCACTTCGTGGACGCGGGCGAGGAGTTCCTCGCGGCCCTGCGCGGCGTCGTGGAGCCCGAGCGCAAGCGCCGGGTCATCGGGGACACGTTCATCGCCGTCTTCGAGCGGGAGGCGGCGCGCCTGGGGGTCCCGGACCACCTGCTGGGTCAGGGGACCATCTACCCCGACACGATCGAGACCGGCGGGACCCGGCGGGCCGACGTCATCAAGACCCACCACAACCGCGTGCCGATCATCGAGCGGATGATCGCGCAAGGGCGCGTGGTCGAGCCGCTCGTGGACCTCTACAAGGTCGAGGTCCGGGAACTGGGGGCGCGGCTCGGGGTCCCGGACGACGTCCTGTGGCGGCACCCGTTCCCCGGGCCGGGGCTCGGGGTGCGGCTCCTGTGCTCGACCGGGGTCGCGGACACGGAGGGGCTCGACCGGATGGCGCCGCAAGTCGCGGAGGTCGCGGCGCGGCACGGCCTGCAAGCCTCGCCCATGCCCTTCCGGTCGGTCGGCGTCAAGGCGGACCTGCGGTCGTACGAGCACCCGGTCGTTCTGAGCGGCGCGGCGGACTGGGAGCGCCTGATCGAGGTCGCGGGGCTGATCCTCCGAGAGGTCCCCGGGGTCAACCGGTGCGCATGGAACCTCGGGTCGGGGCATCCGACCGCCTTCCGCCCCCTCGCGGCCGGGGTGACGCGCGAACGCCTCGACCTGCTCCGCGAGGCCGACGCGGTCGTGATGGAGGGTCTCCGGAGACACGGGGTGTACCGCGAGGTCTGGCAGTGTCCGACGGTCCTGGTGCCGATCGAGGTGGACGGGCGCGGCCGTGAACTCGTGATCGTGCGCCCGATCCGGTCGGAGCGGGCCATGACCGCCAGCCCGGCGCGTCTTCCGCACACCCTCCTCGACCACCTTCGACGGGTTCTGCCGGCCTTGCCGGGTGTTTCCGGGGTCTTTCTGGATCTGACGTCCAAGCCCCCCGGCACGATCGAGTGGGAGTGACGAGTTTGACGCCTCCCCCGGCCCCTGATATCGTCCGATCCGATGAGACGAACGGGCGACAAGGGGGCCTCGCCCGCTGGGCTTCGGCTGGCCGTCACGGGCGGCCGGACGGTCGTGGGCCAGCGAGTCCTGCGGGGACTGGACCGGATCGGGGGCGTCGAGCGGGCGGTCGTCTTCGACATCCAGCCGCCGGACTCGGATGACCCGCGCGTGACCTTCCATTCGCTGGACCTGACCCAGCCGGGGATCGAGTCGGAGATGGCGTCGGTCATGCAGGAACACGGCGTGACCACCCTCCTGCACGCGGCCTTCCTGTGGAACACGGTCCGGGACGTCGAGTGGGCGCACGAACTCGAGTCCGTCGGGACCGACCGGGTTCTCGCCGCGGTCCTGGTCGCGGGGGTCCGGCGGCTCGTGGTCACGTCCTCGGTCACCGTCTATGGGATCACTCATCGCAACGCGACCCCCCTGACCGAGCAGGCCCCGCTCGTCTCGGCGCGGACGCTCCCCCCCTGGAGGGAGAAGGTCGCGGCCGAGACCGCGGTGGCCCGGTTCGCGGAGGCCCATCCCGAGGTCTGCGTGACGGTGATCCGGTCGGCGATCCTGCTGGACCCCGAGGTGGACCGGACCGTGTCGCGCACGTTTCGGGGACGGTTCATCCCGACCCTCCTGGGTTTCGACCCTCAGTTCCAGTTCCTGCATCCGGACGACCTGATGGAGGTGTATGCCCGCGCCCTCCGGGAAGACCACCCGGGCGTCTTCAACGTGGCGCCCGACGACGCGATCCCTCTGAGCGAGGTGATCCGCGACGGGCGCAAGGTGGCGGTCCCGTTGCCGCACCTGCTCGCCATGCCGGGGTACCGCGTGCTGTGGACCGCCGGCATCGGCGAGGTCCACCCCTCGTTCCTCAACTTCCTGCGCTTCTCGCTGATCGTGGACGCGGCCCGGGCCCGCGCCGAGTTCGGCTTCTCGCCGAGGTCCACGCGGGAGGCGGTGTCGGACTTCGTCAGGGCCACCCGGGGGGACGGCCCATGACCCGTCGAGCGGCCGGAGGAGCCGGGCGCGTGGACGCCGGCACCCGGGTCGAGGGTCCCCCGGACGCGCCGCGCGGCGCGGGACCCCCGAGGTCGCGGACGGACCTGTGGGGCTTCGATCCCGCGTTTTACCGCGCGGTCATGCCGTGGTGCGAGTGGGTCTGCGAGCGGGGCTTTCGGACGACGATGACCTGCGTGGAGAGGCCGCCGTGGCGGTCGCCGCGCATCTTCGTGGCCAACCACGCATCGTTCCTGCCCCTCGACGCCCTCGTCGTTCAGTGCCTCCTGGACTCGATGGTCTCGACGCCCCCGGTCCGCCCGCTCCTCGAGGACTACGTCTTCACGATCCCTTACGTCGGTCTGTGGATGAGTCGGCTGGGGTCGGTGAGGGCCTGCCAGGAGAACGCGGTCCTTCTTCTTCAGCGAGGATATTCCGTCCTCGCATTTCCCGAGGGGGTGAAGGGGGCCGGCAAGACCCTGTTCGATCGGGGTCGCGTCCAGAGATTCGGACGCGGGGGGCTGGTCCGCCTCGCCCTCAAGACGGGCGTCGGGATCGTCCCGATCGGCGTCTCGGGACCGGAATACGCCTACCCGGTCCTGGCGAGGTTCAAGCGGCTGGGACGGGCGATCGGCCTTCCGTTCCTTCCCGTGACTCCGACGCTTCCCCTGCTGGGTCCGCTCGGTCTGTTCCCCTTCCCGGCGCGTGTCACGGTCGTCGTCGGGGAGACGATCGATCTGCGCCGCGAGGCGGGGACCGACGACCCCGACGAGGCCGTGGTCCTCCGACTGAACGAACGGGTGCGCAAACGCGTCGCGGACCTCCTGGCGCGCGCGGGGGGACGGGCGGCGTGACGACCCCCTCATGAACGGGCGACTCGCGACCTGGGCCGTGTTCGTCGTCTCGGCGGGCGTGTTTTTCGCCGTGGGGCCCGACGCCCCGCAAGGCGGCGACACCGTCCCCAACCGCTATTTGCCCCTGGCCGTGGCGTGCGGCGACGTGACGCTGGGCCGGTTCTCCGCGCTGTGGAGCGGGCCGGGCCGCGCTCCTCGCGCCGGAGTCCCCTACTACGCGACCGCGACCGCGGAGGGCGTCCTCGTCTCGACGTTCGGACCCGCAGTTCCGGTCCTGTCGGCTCCGTTCTACACCGCGTGGGACGCGGTGCGGGGCGTTCGCGACTCGCAGGACATCCTGGCCGTCTCCCGGGTCCTGGCGGGGCTCCTGTGCGCCCTCGCGGCGGCCCTTGTGTTCGCGTCCTGCCGGAGGGTCGCGTCCCTCTCCGCCTCGCTTCTCGCGACCGCGGCCTTTGCCGTCGGGTCCGGAGTCCTGTCCGTGACGAGCCGCGGACTCTGGCAGCACACCTGGGCTACCCCCCTGCTCGCCCTCGGGATGTGGGCTCTCCTCCGGGGGCGTGGCGACCCGTCACGCCGCGTCGCCGTTCTCGCCGGCGCGGCCTTCGCCCTCGCGTTCGCCTGCCGGCCGCAGACGGGCCTCTTCCTGGTCGCAGGCGGCTTCGCCCTGGCACGCGCCCGGCGGGATGCCCTGCTCCCATACTCCCTGGCGGCCTTTCCGGTCCTCGCGCTGGTCTTCGCGTACAACACCTGGTACTTCGATTCCCCGTTCGCGTTCGCGCAGACCTTGCGATCGGGCGACGTGGCCCTGTTCAAGACGGGGTCCGCGTCGCTCCTGGGCGCGAGGCCGTGGGAGGCGGCCCTCGGGCTCCTCGTGAGCCCCTCCCGCGGCCTTCTGGTCTTCTCGCCCTGGACCGCCCTCGGATTCGCGTCCCTCGCGCCTCGACGCGCCGGGAGCGCGGCCGGACAGGACGTGCTGCCCGTCCTGTCCATCGCCGCGATCGGGGTGTTCCTGACCGCGGCCCTGTGGTTCGACTGGTGGGGCGGGCACACGGTGTCCTGCCGGCCCCTCCTCGACCTCCTCCCGCTCGTGGCCGTCTTCACCGCCCTCGGCCTGGACCGCTTCCGCCGCGCCGGGGTTCGCCTGCTCTTCGTGGCGGCCCTGGCCTGGTCCATCGCGCTGGCCGCGTCCGCGGCCCTCCATCCGGGCGTCGTCTCGTGGAACGAGGAGCACGACGTGGACCGCCATCCGGAACGCCTCTGGAGCGTCTCGGGCTCGCTCCCCGGCCGGATCCTCGAGTTCCGGCCGGAGGACCGCGTCCCGCTCCGGGACAGCCGGGACGTGGTGGTCGTTCCTTGCGGGGTCGCGGCCCCAGAGAACCTGGATTTCCCGCGGCGGCCGCCCCCGTGATAGGATTTCAGCGGATTCAACGCGGCGGTCTTGGGGCTTCCCCGCAGGGGTCGAAACCATGGAGACATCCAGGAAGGGCGGGACCGACGCCTCCACGACCGGCTCCCCGGACATCGAGCGCCGCATCCTGTCGGCCATGCGGCGAGGGATGCGACTGTCGTGCGTGGCGTGGATCGCCCCGCCCCCCCACGGTTCCAGGTCCAACGACACCACCCGGCCGCCCCTGGTCCTCCGGTTCCTCGACGGCAGCCTCCCGGAGGACAGCACCGCGGAGGGCCTCCCCGTCCTGGAACTCGGGGCGGCCGCGCCGGTCCTGACCACGGGCAAACCCCTCCTCCTGAATCCGGACCGCGAAATGCCGGTCCGCGTGCCCTACGCCTCCTCCCCCGTCCGGATCCGCGGGGGCATGGCCGCCCCGGTGGGCGGGGGTCTGGTCTGGGCGGACAGGGACCGCGGCTCGATCCTCGACGACGAGTTCGCGGTGTTCCGAGACCTCTGTTCCGTCCTGGAGGAGCAGAAGGGACTCCAGGAAACGGTCTCGATGCGTGACGAGCGCGCGGAGTATCTGTCCCGCATCCTGGAGGGGCTCCAGACGATCCTGACCTCCACGTCGGAGCAGGAGTGCATGGCCGCCCTGGTCGAGTCCGCGGCCCATCTGACCCGGACCACGGCCGGGGCGGTCGCCCTGGTCGGGGCCCCCGCCGGGGGAACGGGGGCATGGGGGGCGGGCGGCTTCGTCAACCCGGTCGAGGCGACGGTCGTGGCCGCGGTCGGGGACGGCACCCGCGACTGGCCGGGGCGGGTCTTCGACGCGAGCCAGGGCCTCGTGGGCCTGGCGATGCGGCACGGGGCCGCGGTCCCCTCGTCGCGCAGGTTCGCGTCGAACATGGGCCGGGTCCTCGGACCGGACATCCGGTTGCCCCTCCGGGAGGGAGACCCGATCGTCGTCCAACCCCTCGGGAACGAGGCCGACGCCGTGGGCACCGTCGTCCTGACCGGGGGAGACTACGACCCCGCGGTGGCGATGTACGGAATCCGTTCCCTGTGCGATGCGGCCACGCTGCTCGTCCAGAGGTTCCGGCTCCAGCAGCGCCTCTCGCGCGACGCCATGATGGACGGGCTCACGGGCCTGTTCAACCGCAAGGCGTTCCTGCAGAACGTGGGCGGGACGTTTTCGTTCTGCCGGCGCCACGGGCAGGACCTGAGCCTCCTGATGCTCGACGCCGACCACTTCAAGCAGGTCAACGACCGGTACGGGCACCTGGCCGGCGACCGGGCGCTGCGTTTCATCGCCGACGTGATCCGGCGCGGCCTGCGCGAGTCCGACATCGCGGGCCGGTACGGCGGGGAGGAGTTCGCCGTCGCCCTGCCCCACACCGCCGGGGAAGGAGCGTACCGGGTGGCCGAGCGCATCCGGGCGCTGTGTTCGGCGTCTCCGATCCTCATCGGAAATCACAAGGTCCGGCTCACGGTCTCCATCGGCGTGTCCTCGATGGACCGGTTTACGGAGGGCCTGGAGGGGCTGATTGCGACCGCGGACGAGGCCCTCTACGCGGCGAAGCGCGCCGGACGGAACCGGGTCATGGTCGCCGGCGGGCCCCGGAGTGCTTCCGATGTCACTGAACCTGTCCGCTGAACCCGGAAACCGGGTTGGACGCGGGATCGGGACTGACGCGAATCGGAGTTGGCTTCGCCGACCCTTCGGGTTCGCGTCCCCAGGGAGGCACGAAGC
>DYKK01000458.1 GCA_020722625.1 Anaeromyxobacter dehalogenans | reverse complement strand
CGCGGAGCGCTGGGGAGGCTGTGCCTGTGGCACAGCCGATAGCGGGGCCCCATCTTCCCGCGCAGGGAGCGAAGCGACCGAGCGGGAGAGGACGTGCCGGTGGCACGTCCGATAGCCGGGGGAAGTCGCGGCCCCAGGGTGGTGAAATGAAACGAAGCAAATTTCATGTCTATTCGAAGAATTGCGGAAAATGACGGCGGACTTGGGTCACGACTCGCCGCCGCTGTCCGAGGTCTCCGCCGGCCCGCGCCCCTTCTGCCACCGATACAGCGTGGCGCGGCCGACCTGGAGGGCCCTGGAGGCGAGGCTCACGTTCCCCGAGGCCAGTTCCACGGCGCGCCGCAGGACCTCCGCCTGGACCTCGTGGAACGGCGCCAGGGAGTCGAGGTCGGGAAAGGCGGCGGCCACGCGCTCGGCCAGGGTGCGACTCGTCCCCGCCGCCGATGCGGGCGTGAACGCGGGCTCCGTCTGGATCCGGTGGCTTCCCATGGTGTTCCGGATCTCCGCCATCGTGACCTGTCGGCCCCGGGCGAGGATCACGGCGTGACGGACGAGGTTCTCGAGTTCGCGCACGTTGCCCGGGAAGGGCTGGGCCATCAAGGCGGCCAGCGCATCCGGAGTGAACCCAGCGACCTGCTTTCCTTCCTCCCGGGCGTAGCGCCGCAGGAAGTGCTGGGCCAGGACCGGAATGTCCTCCGGGCGTTCGCGCAGGGGCAGGAGGCGCACGGGGAACACCGACAGCCGGTAGAACAGGTCCTCCCGGAAGGTCCCCCGGCGGACCTCGGCGAGGAGGTCCCGATTCGTGGCCGAGATCACCCGCACGTCCACCGAGACCGGCTCGGTCCCCCCGACCCGCTCGAAGACGTGGTCCTGGAGCACGCGCAGCAACTTCGCCTGGAGCGCCTTGGGCAGTTCCCCGACCTCGTCCAGGAAGAGCGTGCCCCCGTGGGCTGCCTCGAACCGGCCGATCCGCCGGGCCGTCGCGCCCGTGAACGCCCCCTTCTCGTATCCGAACATCTCGCTCTCGAGCAGGGTCTCGGGGATGCCCGCGCAGTTCACGGCCACGAACGGCCCCCTCTTGCGGGTCCCCCGGGCATGGATCGCCCGCGCGATCAACTCCTTCCCGGTCCCGCTCTCGCCCTCGATCAAGACGGTGACCCCGCTGTTGACCACGGCGTCGAGGGTCTTGAGGATGGCCTGCATCCGCGGGCTCACGGTCAGGAACTCGTTGAATCGCCCCGCCTCGTCCAGCTGGGTCTGAAGGGTCTTCAACTGCTCCGACAGGGCCAGACGCTCGAAGGCGTTCTTGACGGCCACGTTGAGCCGCTTCAGCAGGTCCGACCCCTTCGCGATGAAGTCGAAGGCGCCCCTCTTGGTCGCCTCGACCGCCAGGTCCACCGTCGCGTGGGCCGTGATGAAGATCACCGGCAGGTCCGGGGCGATCCCCTTCACCTGCTCGAACAGGTCCAGGCCGCTCGTATCCGGGAGCCGGACATCGAGCAGGATCAGTCCCCGAAACCCTCCGGCGATGGCAGCCAGGCCCTCGGCGCCGGTCGAGGCCGATCGGACCTCGTACCCTTCCGCCGTCAACCGTTCCTTCAAGAACTGAACGAGTTGCTGGTAATCATCAATGATGAGGATTTCAGAACCTGGCATCGTTCCCCCGGTCGAATCGGTCGGTCCGACTCGTACAAGACCGATGATAGCCGATCACGGATCGGTTGGGTACGAGCGAGAGGGGTCCCAAATCCGCCATCAATTTCCGCAATCCTTCGAATAGACACGAAATTTGCTTCGTTTCATTTCACC
>DYKK01000067.1 GCA_020722625.1 Anaeromyxobacter dehalogenans | reverse complement strand
CGCTGGGAGATGGGGCCCCAGTCGCGGCCCCAGGGTGGTGAAATGAAACGAAGCAGATTTCATGTTTATTCAAAGAATTGCGGAAATTGACGGCGGATTTGGGTCCGGTCCCCCGCATGACACCGCTGTCACATTCCGGGGAGGGGCGATTTCATAACCACCCGAAAACTCTTGATTGTTGCGCGGCACGAACCTTGCCAGTACCCTGGACGACGCCCGGGACGTCCGGCGTGTGGAGGTCGAGGTTCCCCCGAAGAAGGATGAAGGGAGGTTGCCATGAACAGGAACAGCACGTGGGTCATCTGTACCGGCGTCCTCTGCCTCGCGCTCGCCTGCGGCGGAGGTGGAGGACAGGGTCAGCCGCAGGTCCAGTCCTTCCCGCTCACGACCTGCGACCAGGACCAGGACTGCAACGAAGGGTTCCACTGCTCCCCGGTCTATTGCGAGGACAAGTGCCTCCCGGACGGGAGGGGGAAGTGCCTGCCTTGCAACGGGGGCAAGGTCGGGGAGTGTCTGCCGAACCCGCCGACTCCGTGCGACGAGGTCAACTGCCCGCCCGGGGATCAGTGCGTCCTCATGTGCAACGGCGCGTGCGACCCCGCCGCGGGCGAGTGCAAGGACGTGGCCTGCGTCACCGCGTGCGTGCCCGCGCCCGAGCAGTGCCGGACCGACGCGGACTGTGGTTCCGGCCGGCACTGCGAGTTTCTGTGCCTGAAGGGGTGCACCGAGCCTGCGTTCGCGGGGGCCGGGGCCTCCCGCGCCGACCGGTGTCCGGACATGGAGTGCCTCGGGACCTGCGTGGACGATCCGCCCGAGCCCGTGAAGTGCTCGGAGGACGCGGACTGTCCCGAGGGGTTCGTGTGCGAGCCCGTCTTGTGCCCGATGATGTGCGCCCCGGACGGCCAGGGCGGATGCCTGCCGTGCAACGACGGATTCCTGGGCCAGTGCGTGCCGAAGCCCGTGTCCGGGTGCCAGACGGACGTGGACTGCCAGGCAGGCGAGTTCTGCCAGGTGGTGTGCACCGGGGTCTGCGACGCGTTCGCCGCGGGAGCCGCCTCCGACTCCTCCGCGCCCTGCTGGGAGCAGGAGTGCTTCGGCCAGTGCATGCCGATGTCCGGCTGCGCCGGGGTTGACTGCGGCCCCGGGTACCAGTGCATCGAGGTGTGCGCCGCGTGCCCCGAGCCGCGATTCGCGACGGGGACCCCGAAGGCGGGCGAGATGCCTCCGTGCGGCGAGTGCCTGCCCCAGTGCGTGCCCGTCGGACCGCAGCCCGGGCCGTGCAACGACGACGGGGACTGCCCTGCGGGCCACCACTGCGAGCCGGTGTTCTGTGACATGGCGTGCGTCCCGGACGGCCAGGGCGGGTGCCTGCCGTGCAACGACGGCTTTCTGGGCCAGTGCGTGCCGGATGCCCAGCAGGGCTGCCGGGACGACGCGGAATGCGCGCCCGGCGAGAAGTGCCAGGTCTATTGCATGGGCCTGTGCGACCCCACGACCGGGTGCGGCGAGGTGTGCCAGGGCGTGTGCGTGGCCCAGGGCGGCTGCACCTCGGACGATGAGTGCGGCGAGGGATTCCACTGCGAGTGGGTGTGCACCGCGGGGTGCGGCTACGCGACTCCGGACGGCGCTCCCCGGTCCACGGACCCGGCCTCGCCGCCTTGCGATCCGACCATGGGCGAGTGCTTCGGACAGTGCGTCCCGAATCCTCCGCCCGAGCAACCCTGCGACACCGACGCGGACTGCCCGGCCGGGTTCGTGTGCGAGCCCGTGCTCTGTGTTCAGGCCGAGTCCTGCCTGCCCGACGCGTCGGGCGAGTGCGTGCCCCTGCCGTGCAACGAGGGGCACCTCGGGGTCTGTGTTCCTGCCCCCCAGGAGGGGTGCCAGTCCGACGAGGAGTGCGCCCTGGACGAGCGGTGCGAGGTCTATTGCACGGGCCTGTGCGACCCTGCTTCCGGGTGCGGCGAGGTCTGCTTCGGGCAGTGCGTCCTGGCCGGGTGCGGCGGCGGATGCCCCGAGGGCTTCGAGTGCGTGACCGCCTGCCCCGACTGCCCTCCCGGGAGGGACTGCCGGGGCGAGTGCATCGAGGAGTGCGTCCCGGTGCCGCCTCCGGCGGACCAGTGCAACCAGGACTCGGACTGCCCACCCGGGTTCCACTGCGAGCCGGTCCTGTGCACCATGGACTGCATCCCGGACGACCAGGGCGGGTGCCTGCCGTGCAACGACGGGTTCCTGGGCCGGTGCGAACCCGACGCACAGCAGGGATGCGGGTCGGACGCGGACTGCGCCCCGGACGAGCGGTGCGAGGTGGTGTGCACCGGCCGGTGTCCACCCGGCGCGTACTGCACGGACGCGTGCTTCGGCGTCTGCGCGAAGATCGAGGTCGGGTGTCAGGCGGACTCGGACTGCCCCGAGGGCTTCTACTGCGAGCCGGTCCTGTGCACCATGGACTGCATCCCGGACGACCAGGGCGGGTGCCTGCCGTGCAACGACGGGTTCCTGGGCCGGTGCGAACCCGACGCACAGCAGGGATGCGGGTCGGACGCGGACTGCGCCCCGGACGAGCGGTGCGAGGTGGTGTGCACCGGCCGGTGTCCACCCGGCGCGTACTGCACGGACGCGTGCTTCGGCGTCTGCGTGAAGAAGGAGGCCGGGTGTCAGGCGGACTCGGACTGCCCCGAGGGCTTCTACTGCGAGTTGGTCTGCCCCGCAGACTGCGGCCCCGCCCCGGCCGGCGCGGAGGCCCCCGCCTGCATCGGCGCCGAGTGCGTGGGCCAGTGCCTGCCGAGGCCCGCCGAGTGCTCCTCGGACGCGGACTGTCCCGCCGGGTTCACGTGTGTCGAGCAGGAAAACTGCCCACCGTGCGCCTATTCCGACCCCGCGTGCGGGATGCCCTGCTGGACACAGAAGGTCTGCGTCCCGAAGCCCACGCAGGGGTGTCGGGCCGACTCGGACTGCCAGCCCTGGCAGAAGTGCGAGTTCGTGTGCCCGATGGCCTGCACCCCTGAGGACTGCGACGAGTACTGCATGGGCCGGTGCGTGGACCTGCCGGATTGAACGCGGCGAGGCCGCGCAATCACCCCCCAGGAGACGCGAGCACTGCCTCCCATCACCGAGGCGTAGCCCCATTTGAAGAGCGCATCCCGGTCTCTTCCTGGTTCCCCTGGAGACGCGAGCACCGCTCGCGTCTGGACGCGCGAACGCGAAGCGTCGGCGGAGCCAATGCGAAGCGTTGGCGTAGCCAACCCCGCTCGCGCCAGTCCGCGACCGACCATCGAAACGGCACGGAGGCCCCGGCAAGGCGGTGACGGGAAACAGGATCAGGGGACAGGTTCAGATGACAGGTTCAGTGGGCAGGCTCAGGAACAGTGTCAGGTCAGTGTCAGTGTCAGTGCCGCGTTGGTCGCGGGGGGTGGAGGCGGGGAGGGGGACCTACCCCCTGAGCCGCGCCTCCACCGTCGCGGCGTCCTTTCCGACGGGGGCGGCGAGGGAGCGACTCGGCTCGCGGCCGAGTTCCGGCAAGCGTGCCGGGACCCCGGGATGTTGCGAGACCTCAACCAAGGGACCTCCGGCGTCGCCGCGGAGACCTCTTCCTGTTCCGACCCCGCGGATCGCCGCCCCCCACACCGGCACCGGCTCGTCGCTTCCTTCATTCTGGCACGGTTTCTGCACTGGCTTCGAGGGTCCGTTGCAAGGGGAGGCTCGCCCATGCATCAGGCAGTCACCAGGGAGTCCCAGTCGTTGCCTCGCACAGCGCGGCATCGGCCCACGTCGTCGCCCGGGAAGGCCTTGCGGGGAATGGATTATGCCTCCGGGGCCGCCCTGCTGAGCCCGCAAGCGGGCGCCGGAAAGGACCCGTCGGAGACCGCCGGGGGCACCTCCGCCCGGTTCGAGGGAGACCTCTTCATCCAGGGACGGGGAGATGCCGCGGCAATCGATCCGAACGACGTCCGTCAGGGGTCCCTGGGGGACTGCTACCTGTTGTCTGCCCTCAGGTCGGTGGCCCGGACCGATCCCCAATGCATCAGGGACATGGTGAAGGACAACGGCAACGGGACCTACACCGTGCGCTTCTTCCTGGACCGCCTGGGCATTTCCCTGCTCGGCCGAGGCACGAAGGAGGTGACGGTCAGCGCTGTGGTACCGACCACTCCGAAGGGAAGCCCCCGGTACGCCAAGACCGGGGACGCGCTCGTGGTCAACGGAAAGACCCGCTTTGAACTGTGGGCCATGATTGTCGAGAAGGCGTGGGCGAGACTGAAGGGAGGGTACCCACAGATAGCGGGCGGCAACCCCGGCCAGGCCATGGAAGCCATCACGGGCAAGACCAGCGACTCGTTCCGACCCTCGTCGCGGTCCGCTCTCGACGTCCTGTCCGCACTGGAACGGGCCGAGAAGGACCGGCACCCGGTGACGTGCTTCACGCCCAAGGTGGAAGCCGGGGCTGGAACCGACGGAAAACATGGGAAGAAGAAAAAGGCATGGAACGCCTTGGCGGACCGTCTCGGCGTGTACGCCGGCCATGCGTATTCGTTCAAGTCCGTCAAGGACGGGCGGATTTTTCTCGAAAACCCCTGGGGGTACGATCATCCGACTCCCATGACGGCCGAGGAGTTCCGGTCGCTCTTTGTGGAGGTGAACATCAACCGTGCCTAGGGTCGCATGGTTGGTCCCGGTGCTCGCGGGCACCCTCGCGGGGCACTCGGGGTGTCGGGAGCACGGGCCGTCCGCGGTCCGTGCCCAGGAGAAAGACATCATGAACTCGGGTTGCGGCCGCGATGTCCAGGTGGTCGAGACGACCGTGGGGACCCTGGGCTCCCTCCTCGTCGGGGTCGGCAACATCCGGGAGCGCGACGGCGCCCCCGGCGTGTTTGAGGCCACGATATCGGTGCGAGGGGAAGACGCGACGTCGGACGCTCCGCCCCTGTATCGCGGGATCGTGGTCGCCGGTGACCGCGTTCGGGTCGAAGGGAAGACTCTCGTGGTGACCCGGATCGAATACCGGCCCGCCTCGGGCTCGCAGCCCGGCGGCGCGCGCAGTTTCGTCTGTCTGGCCGAGGAGTGACCGCGGATCCGCGCCCGACGTGGCCCGGTCCGCCCGCCCGCCGCACAGCACGCACGGCACGCAGGCGGATGGACCCTTGCCCTGGGGTCCCGAGGCCCCAAGTGGTGTCCGGGGACCCCGGAAGGTCGAACATCAAGGAATCGCTCCCCGACCCCCGCCGCGCCCCTCGCTTCCCCGTTCCCTTTGGAGGCTGCTGAAAAACTCTCCAGGATCGCGACATGGTCTCTTGATGGTTCCCCTGGAGACGCGAGCACTGCTCGCGTCTGGAGGCGCGAACGCGAAGCGTCGGCGGAGCCAATGCGAAGCGTTGGCGTAGCCAACCCCGCTCGCGCCACTTCGCGACCCATCTCGCAGACGACCACGGACTGCCAGGCGATGCCGCGACAGAGGGCAGATTCAGTGGACAGGTTCAGTAACAGGGGCAGTGACAGTGTCAGAGCCTCGTTGGACGCGGGGGGCGGGGCGTCGCGGCGGATCCACGTGCCCCGCGACCCCGGACGCCGGACCCCGGAGCCCGGATCCCGGAGCCCGGGTGCCGGATGCCGGGCACAGTGACAGAGACAGGCGACAGGGGACAGTGACAGTGTCAGGGTCAATGACAGTGTCAGGCCCACGTTGGACGCGGGGGACGGGGGAGGGGACCTACCCCTTGAGCCGCGCCTTCACCGCCGCGCGGACAAGCCCGGACCGCAACGCTACGGAGGACAAGGGAAAAACGCGCCCCAGGACGAGGGTTCCGGGCCCAGGGTCAGGACCAGGCGGCCGCCCGAGACGATGTCCTCGTGGCGCAGGCGGGGCTCCGCCAGGGGGCTCCCGTTCCAGGTCGCGGACTGGACGTAGCGCTGCGCGCGCGAGGCGCTCGGGGCCACGACCTCGAAAACCTCGCCCGGCCGGCCGTGCGGGGTCAGGTCCAGGACGACCCGCTCGAACAGGGGGGAGGACAGCCAGTAGGTCCCGTCCCCGGGCGCGACCGGATACAGCCCCATCATCGCGAACACGAGCCACGCGGACGTGGCCCCGGCGTCGTCGTTGCCGGGGAGGCCGTCGGGCCGGTCCGAAAACGCCCGGTCCACGAGGTCCGGGACCAGGGCCTGCGTCTTCCAGGGCAGGCCGACCGCCGCGTACATCCAGGGGACCTGGAAGTCCGGCTCGTTGTCCGCCCGGAAGAGCCCGCGCTCGAAGAACTCGTCCAGCCGGGCCGCCAGGGCATCGCGTCCGCCCATCAGGGCCGCGAGCCCGCACAGGTCGTGGGGCACGAAGAAGGTGTATTCCCAGGCCGACGCCTCGGTGAACCCCTGGCCCCACGTGGTCGGGTCGAACGGCTCGACGAACTCGCCCGCGGCGTTTTTCTGTTGCATGAGTTGATATTTTGTATTGAAGATATTGCGATAGTTCCCGGAACGGGCGAGGAAGTAGTCGCGGTCCGACGCCCGACCCTGGAGGCCCGCGACCACGGCCACGCACCAGTCCGCGTAAGCGTGCTCCAGGGTCAGGGAGGCGGACTGGTCCCGGTCGCACTCCCGAGACACGTAGCCCTTCTCGACGTATTCCTTGGGCGTGCCCCGATTCAGGTACCCGCACAGGCCCGTGCCCGCGAGGGGGTCCTCGTCCTCCATGGAACCCCGGTAGAGCGCGTCCCAGGCCGCTTCCTGGTCGAAGTCGTCGTGCCCCTTGGCCAGGGCGTCCGCCACCACGCAGAACTGGGGGTTGCCGGTCATCACGCGCGAGTCCCCGAGCGCGTTCCAGGGGCACTTCGGCATGTAGCCGCCCTCCTGTGCGAGCCACACGAGGGACTGGACCATTTCCGACACGACCTCCGGCTCGATGAGGGTCTGCAAGGGGTGCGTGGTCCGGAAGGTGTCCCAGATGCACCAGTCGTCCGTGTAGAACCGCCGCCCGCCCGCGTCGTGCACGCGCCCGGTGCCGTCCGCGCCGCTGAAGTAGCGCCCG
Organism: Anaeromyxobacter dehalogenans; assembly: GCA_020722625.1. Lineage (GTDB taxonomy): Bacteria > Myxococcota_A > UBA9042 > DTJE01 > DTJE01 > DYKK01. The sequence continues at coordinate 5,150 of DYKK01000067.1, read as the reverse complement.
TCCTCGGTGTAGTCCGCGGGTTGCAGCAGGGCCCGGGACAGGGCGGTGTAGAACATCGTGCGGTCCACCTCGGTCCCGCCCTCGACCTGGACCCGGGCCAGGAGGCGGTTCCAGGCGTCGCGGGCCGAGGAGCGGACTTCCTCGAAGGACCGGCCCTCGCACTGGGACTCGCGGTTCGCGCGGGCCTGTTCCACCGACAGGAAGGACACGCCCACACGGACCTCGACCGTGCCGGCGTTGTCCCACTCCAGAAAGGCCCCGGCCGTGGTCCCCTGGCCCTCCTCCGACCCCGCGTGGAGCCCGAGGTCGTCCCAGGTCCCCTGCGAGGCGGCCGGACGGCTGAACCGCGCCGACACGTACACCGTGCTGACCCCGGTCGGCCCCTCGAACGACTGGTCCACCCCGGCCGCCAGGAACGGGTGGACCTGGTGGACCCCGCGCCCCTCGACGAGGTCGTCGTCCAGGACGTGCACCTCCGCGGCCAGGGGCATCCCGCGCGTGTGGCCGAGGTCGAGCAGGAGTCGCCCCACGACCCCGGCGGGGAACGTGTAGCGGTGCACCCCGCAGGCCGCGGTCGCGGTCAACTCGACCCGGACCCCCGGGTCGGACAGGGTGACCGCGTAGTACCCGGGCTCCGCGACCTCGTCGTCGTGCGAGAACCGGGATGCGCGGTCCTCCGGACGCACGCCCAGGACCCCGACCTGGGGGGCGACGAGGACCTGGCTGTACCCGTTCGCGCTGCCGCCCGGGCCTTCCAGGTGCGTGTGACTGAAACCCTCCAGACGCGGGGCCGCGTACTCGTAGGAATCCACGGAGTCCTCGGGCTGGTGCGAGTCCGGCGAGAGTTTGACCATGCCGTGGGGCACGCACGCCCCCGGGAGGGCGTTGCCGGGACCGAGGGTGCCGATGAACGGGTCCACGAGCCCGGCCGGGTCCGGGACGGGAAGGGGCGGGGCATCCGGCGCGTCGGGGGCGTCGGGGGCGTCCGCGCCCGTCGCGTCGGATGCGCCTCCACCGCCTGCCCCGCACCCGAGGCCGACGACCAGGAACACCGCGATCCGGGTCATCTGGACAGCCTTGCGCGCCACTGCGCCACCTCCTTCGGATCCAGGGTCTTCCACCGATCCCGGGCGGCCCGCCGCTCGACCTCCACGGTCGTCAGGACCAGGCTCGTCACGTGCCGCCCGTCCCGCGTGAAGACGTGCGTGCGTCCCCGGGGTCCCAGGACCACGACCGTGTCGCGCCGGGTGTCCAGCAGGACCCGCTCCGCCGGGGCGTCGAGCGCGTCCCGCACGGCCTGGCCCGTCGGGCGGACCCGGCTCGCATGGCGTTCCTCCGCATGGCGGGTGCGCCGGGACGTGGCCCGGAACAGGCGCTCGAGGTCCGCCCGCAGGTGGGTCAGCACAGGACGCACGCCCTCGTCCAGGCCGTCGGGGAATCCGCGCCGTTCCAGGTCCCGGGCGTGGCGGCCGAGCGAGTCGAGCCGGTGGCGGGCCGCCGCGAACATCCGCGCCAGAGCCCGGGCCGGTTCCGCCTCCCGGCCCGCCCGGCTCATCGCGTCCGCGAGGTCGTCGGGCCGCACCCCGAGCACGTTCAGGCGCAGGCGGCGTCCCGGTCCGGGGCCGCGGGTCTCGACGACCTGAACCGTGAGCGCGGAACGCGCGTCGCCCGGACCGCCGAGGGGCGCGGGCAGGAGGCCGCAGATGACCTCTCCTCGTACCCGGTACGCGAAGTCCTCGCCCGAAAACCCGGACAGGGACTCCCCGGACAGTTCCCGCTCGGTCAGGACCAGGGCCGTGACCACCGGGGGCGTCGCGTACAGGGCCTCCACGCGGGGGTCGCCGCGTTCGATCAGGAGGTTCGCGAGGCCCTTGAACACGGGCCGCCCGCCGGTCGTGTAGCCGCAAAAGACCTCGGCGGGGTCCGCGGGCGCTGAATGTTCGCAATCAGGTCTTCTGCACTGAAAACAATAGACGCGGCCGAGCCGGAACGTGCCGACGCCTCGCACGGCGTCGAGGACCCGGCGCCGGGCTTCGGCCAGGAACGCGTCCCGGCCCGCGTCCGTCTCCGCGGCGGCGCCGAGGTGGACCGTGACGGGGAGGGCGACCGACAGGTCCGGGTCCGCCGCGTCCGGCCGGAACCCCTCGCCGGCGGCGATGGCGCGGGCGAGGTCCGTGGCGTCCCGATGGATGCGCGCGGCCAGGGTCTCCTGGTCGCGACCTCCGGGTCCGGTGGGACGGGCCTCGCGGGGTCTGCGGGCGCGATTCGACATGCCGCCCCCCGGGGGGTGGACGATGCGCGACGGAGGGTCCGGTCCGGTGGAGACCTCCCGAATGCCGGGGGCAGGATAGCAGGCCGCCCGGCCCGCGGCAATCGGGATCACTCGTCGAGGAGTCGGACGATCAATCCGCTGCGCAGTTTGGGCTCGAACCAGGTGGACTTGGGGGGCATGACCCGGCCGGCGTCGGCCACGGCGAGCAACTGGTCGAGGGAGGTCGGGTACAAGGCGAAGGCCACGGCCCACCCCTGGCGGCAGCGCCGCTCCAGTTCCTGGGTGCCGCGGATGCCTCCCACGAAGTCGATCCGCTTGTCGGTGCGCGGGTCGCGGATGCCCAGGACCGGCTCCAGCAGATGGTCCTGGAGGAGGGACACATCGAGCGCCTTCACGGGGTCGCCCGCGGGCACGCGCGAGGGGTGGACCTCGATGGCGTGCCATCGTCCGCCCAGGAACATGCGAAACGTCCTCGGGCGGTCGGGCCGGGGGGAAGACGCCGGGGTTACCACAAAGCGTTCAGATATTCGTTGAACGAACGTTTCCGGCGCGAGTCCGTTCAGGTCCCGGACCACCCGGTTGTAGTCGAGGATGCGCAACTGGTCGTGGGGGAAGACCACGGCCAGGAAGGACTCGTAGGGCTCGTCCCCGCGCGGGGCGGGGTTGCGGGCGCGCGCGGCCTGGCCGTGACGGATCGCGGCCGCGGTCCGGTGGTGTCCGTCCGCGATGTACAAGGCCGGGACCCGGGCGAACAAGGCGTGCAACTCCTCGATGTCGCGGGCGTCGTCCACGACCCACACCGTGTGCCCGAACCCGTCGTCCGTGACGATGTCGCAGGCGGGGGGCCGGGCGCGGACGCGGTCCACGACGGCGTCAATCGCCGGGTCGGCGCGGTAGGTCAGAAACACGGGCTCCGCGTTGGCGTTGGTCTCGGTGACGTGGCGGGTGCGGTCGTCCTCCTTGTCCGGGCGCGTGTGCTCGTGGCGCTTGATGAGGCCGGCCTCGTACTCGCGGACGGAGCACGCCCCCACCACGCCGGCCTGGACGTGGTCTCCCATGCGCTGCTGATAGACGTACAGGCTCGGCGTGGGGTCGCGGACCAGGACGCCGTCCCGGACCATCGCGGTCAGGTTCTCGCGTCCCTTGGCATAGACGCGGTCGTCGGTCAGGGGGATCGCGGGGTCGAGGTCAATCTCGGGCTTGCCCACGTGCAGGAACGAGTACGGGTTGCCGCGGGCCATCTCGCGGGCCTCCTGGGACGACACCACGTCGTACGGGGGGCTCGCGACGCGGGCCGCGAGGTCGGGGCGGGGCCGGAAGCCCCGAAACGGTCTGATGTTCGCCATGAGCGTGCCTCCTTCCATCGTACCGCGGGCCGTCGTGGACGGCCGCGGTTTTTTGCCACGCGCGAAGCGTAGCGGAAAGCCTACATCCTCGCCAAGCGCGACTTGATTCCCCGGCGGTTCCGCGCTAGAAGGGGGCGTCGTTTTTCCGGAGGTGGGTCATGCCGATGGTGTCGCTTCGACAACTGCTGGACCACGCGGCCGAGAACGGCTACGGCGTGGGGGCGTTCAACGTCAACAACATGGAGCAGATCCAGGCCATCCTGGAGGCGGCCCGGGAAACCGAGTCCCCGGTCATCGTCCAGGCGAGCCGGGGGGCCCGGAAGTACTCCAACGACCGCTTCCTGTACCACCTGATGCTCGCGGCGGTGGAGTTGTACCCGGAAATCCCGGTCTGCCTGCACCAGGACCACGGGAACTCGCCCGAGACCTGCGCGAGCGCGATCGAACTCGGGTTCACGTCCGTGATGATGGACGGGTCGCTCCAGGCGGACGGCAAGACCCCGGCCTCCTTCGAGTACAACGTGGAGGCGACGCGCAAGGTCGTCGAGGCCGCCCACCCGCGGGGGGTCAGCGTGGAGGGCGAGATCGGCGTCCTGGGGAGGCTCGCCACCGGGACCGGGGACCAGGAGGACGGGCACGGGGCCACGGGGACCCTGAGCCGGAACCAGTTGCTGACCGACCCGGACCAGGCCGCGGAGTTCGTGCGCCTGACCGGGGTGGACGCCCTGGCCGTGGCCATCGGGACAAGCCACGGGGCCTACAAGTTCGACCGTCCGCCCACGGGCGAGGTGCTGGCGATGGATCGAATCGCCGAGATCCACCGGCGTCTGCCCGACACGCACCTCGTGATGCACGGGTCCTCGTCGGTCCCGCAGGAACTCCAGGACATCATCAACCGGTACGGCGGGCGCATCCGGCAGACCTACGGAGTCCCGATCCCCGAGATCCAGAAGGGGATCCAGAACGGGGTGCGCAAGATCAACGTGGACACGGACAGCCGCCTGGCCATCACGGGCGCGATCCGGAAGGTGTTCGCGGAATCGCCCGAAAAGTTCGACCCGCGCGATTACCTGGGGCCGGCGCGGCAGGCGATGAAGAAGGTCGTGGCCGAGCGCATGGTGCAGTTCGGACAGGCGGGGTGGGCGCCGAAGATCCGGGCGAAGCCGCTGGCCGAGATGGCGGCGTTGTATCGCTGAGCGCCGTCGGACCTCGATGGGCACGGGGTTTCCGATGAGAAGGCTTTCAGGTTGGTGGCTGTCGGGCCTGGTGGCCCTCGCGTGCGGCGGGGGTGGGGGAGGCGTGTCCGGGGGAGACCCCGGCGTCGTGGACTCGGGTGGCGGAGACCCGGCCGGCGGGGACCCGGACACGGTGGACCGCGTCGAGTCGCACGACGCGACCTCGCCGGATGAGGGAGGCCCGGGGGGGCCTCCGGACGCGGCCCCCGAGGGCGAGGTGCCGTGCCTGCCGGACTGCGCGGGCCGGGAATGCGGGGGTGACGGGGGCGGGGGGTCGTGCGGGACGGGCCCGGCCGG
>DYKK01000066.1 GCA_020722625.1 Anaeromyxobacter dehalogenans | reverse complement strand
GGAGATGGGGGGGGGAAGTCGCGGCCCCAGGGTGGTGAAATGAAACGAAGCAGATGTCATATCTGTTCGAAGGATTGCGGAAATTGATGGTGGATTTGGATCCCGTCCTGATCTGTCGGAAGCCCGGCAACCTCGCTAGAATGACGGGTGGCGATCCGATGGACGCCGCGGGTCCATCGCAACGAGGACGACCATGCCGCTGTACGAGTTCCACTGTGACGACTGCGATCGGGACTTCGAGGACCTGGTGCCGTACGGGACAGAGACCCTGCCGTGCCCCTCCTGCGGAGGCGGGCGGGTGAGGAGGCGCGTGTCCGTGTGCGGGTTCTCGGTGGGCGGAAAGATGACGACGACCGCCTCCTCCGCATCCTGCACCGGGTGCAGCGCCACGAGTTGCTCGGGATGCGGGACCGCGACCCGGAGATGACGACGGCCCTGCCCTTCGCGCTGGCCCGTCGCTGGCTGGCGCTCGCGGACCGACCCCTTCGCCGTGGGGTCATGGCCTCGGACCTGCGCGCCCTCGACGCGCCCTCGCTCGCCCTGTTCTTCCAGTACCTGCTCGCCCACCGGGACCGCGACGACGCCCGGGTCCTGTACCTGGACACGGCCGTCGTGACCCTGGAATCCGACACCCTCGCGCGCGAGACCCGGCGCGACCTCCTCGGGCGCCTGGGCCAGGACCCGTCCTGGCCGGTCTTCGCCTTCCTGAGCGACGCCCCGGAGGGCAGGCCCCCGGCCGTGACGTCCGAGCGCCCCTACGACTTCGAGGACATCCCTGTCGGCGTCCGCAAGGCCCGGGCCCGCCTGCGCGACCTGGACACCCTGTTCAAGATGAGCGCCGACCCGGACCCCAGTGTCATCCGCATCCTGCTCGACAACCCGATGTCCACGGAGGACCACGCCTTGCGCGTGGCGTCGCTGCGGCCCCAGTCGCGCGGGAACTTCCTCGAGGTCGTGCGTTCGCGCTTCGGCGTGCGCGAGCGGGTCCAGGCCGCCCTCGCGGACAACCCCTTCTGCCCCGTCCGCCTGGCCGTGGCCCTGACCCCGCTTTTGACCCGGCCCCACCTGGAGGAGGTGCGCGACGCCTCCGTGCTCGACCCTCGCGTCCGCGAGGCCGCGCGGGTCCTCCTCACCGGCGGGCCGTGACCCGCTCACATCCCCTCGACCTCGGTCCGCTCGGGCGCCCAGGCCCGGAGGGCCTCGGGGAACAACGTCACCGGGAGCCGGGGGGGGCGGGAGCGCCGGAATCCCTCGTACTGCTTCGCGAGGAACAGAAAGCCCTCGGCCGGGAGCAGGTCCGCGAGGGCGTCCAGGAAGCGCCGCTGTCGCAGGCGGGGCAGGAAGGTCGTCGCGATCTCGCGGCGCACGTCCGGGTCGGTCAGGTCCTTGTGGACCTCGGGGTGGACCTCCTTGACGAAGGGGAGGTGCCAGCCGAACTTGCTCTGCACCGGCGTGGTCGCAAACCGCCCCGCGGGGGTCGAGACCACGGCGTTCACGACCGCGTCATCGAAGAGGGTGCGGCCCTTCTGGAGGCGTTTTCGCTCGTCCCAGGCGAACTCGTACTCCTGGTAGGCGAGCCTCGGGGCCGACGCCTTGAGGTCGTCGAGCAGGAGGGGGAGGTCTTCCGACTCGGGGGCCAGGCGTTGAAGGGCGTCCCGCGTCGCCAGGATGGCGGCCTCGCCCTCGGCGAAGCACGCGGATGCGTCCTGCGTCGCGCATTGCGCGGGCGTCCCGTCGCAGCAGATCCACTGGAAGTCCTGGACCACGAAGATGGTGAGGTGATTGAAGCGTCCCTGAACCGCGGGAAACCTCCACAGGGGCGCGAGGTCGTCCTCGGTCATGTCCTCGGGCCGGGCCCCGTCCACGAACTTTCGGGTGATCCAGCGCCCCGCGAGGGCGCGCTCGAACACCCCGCGAAGGCCCGCGGCGTCGAAGCCGGGGTCGCGGGCCGCCTCCTGGGCGAGGGCCTCCTCGGCGATGAGGGCGCGCACGACCCGGTCCGGGTCCGCCTGCTCCCCGGCCCGGGCCAGGGCCCGCTGATACCGCCCGGCCGGGATGGGGATGCCGTTGACATGGGCGACCGCAGGCTCGCCCGGGGTCGCTCCGGTCCACTCGGGCCGGTCCGCCGGGACCAGGACCGGCGTGGCCCTCGAGAAGGGGACGATGCGATCCGACCCGCCGCACGCGGTCAGGACCAGAAACAGGGCCGGGGCCAGGATCCGGGTCCTCGGTCCGCCATCCCTCATGACCCGCCCGCCGGCTTGCACGCCGGGTCCAGCTGCCTCTGATCGATCAGAAGGTACGGGTTGAAACAGTAGTCCAGGGAATACCCCTCCTTCGTGTCCCAGTTCCAGTTCGCGGTCAGGCGGTGGCGCTTCAGGAAGAAGAAGGCGGGGTCCAGGAAGTAGGTGCCTCGCGGGAACTGATAGACGTAGAAATCTCCAAACGTGGTTGCCTGCCACTGCCAGGCCCATGGGGGGCGGCCCTTGTACGGGGACGCGGCGTTCACGGGGTCGAGGAAGGCGCTGGGGAGTTCGAGCCCGTTGCCGGGGCGCCCCTCGGGCGCCTCGTATTGGAAGGACATGGTGAAGAGGGTGTCCGTCCCGGTCTGGTCGCGCCGGGTCCAGAAGTCCTGGAGCACGAGGCGGAGCCCGTACCGCACGTCCTGCTTCGCCGCGGGGAAGGACCCGCCCTCCTTCTTCAAGGTGTCCGAGGCCCCCCCGTCGAAGACGTACTGGACGATGGACAGCCCCAGTTTGTCCCCCTCGGTCAACTGGCAGCGCTGGTCGAGAACGTTCTCCTTGGTCGTGTGGATCCACAGGCAGGACTCGTGGGTGTTCGCGGTCACGTATGCGAGGTAGTGTCCGCCCGGGAACAACTGGGCCTCCGGGAAGACCCAGTTCACGCCGTAGTAGGGAGGGGGTTGACCGCCCACGATCCCGGATTCCTCGGTGACGTACGAGCGCACCTCTTCCTGGTCACCCGCGGGGAAGTAGGTCAGGACCGCGATGGGCCGCTCCTGCGGGTACTTCGCCACGACCACGGTCGCGCCCGCCATCTCGTTGCCGAAGGCGTCGTCCCCCAGGAGCCCGAAGTGCAGGGGATGGAAGTACCCGTACCGGATGAAGAAGTGGCTCTTGGTCTCGACCACGTCGTAATACACGAACGACGGGACCTCCGTGGCCTTCTTGATCGCGTCGTAGTTGTCGAGCGCCTTCCAGTTCCCGTCAAAATCGAATGACGACAGATAATCAAAATGCGGCGCTTCCTTGCGCGTCGCCTGATAGACGACCGGCGCGTACTTTGCGGCCAGGGCCTCGTAGGTCCCCATGTCGGGCGGCAGGGCGGTCGAGAACGCGAAGTAGTACCAGTCTGCGAGCCCGTTGCCCGCCTTGTCCTGGATGATCGTGCTCAGGGCCACCCGGTACGGCGAGGCGAGCATCATCTTCGCGCCCGCGTCCGGCGTGAACACCACGGTGTTCGTCGCCTCCTCGTAGGTGTAGGTCCCGTTCACGGGCTTGTCGTCCACGTCCCGCACGCGGAAGGTGTTCTTGTCCACCGTCTCCTTGAACCGGATGGGCTCGCTGAACGTGACGCGGATCACGAAGGGGACCGGGACGCCGGCGGCCCCGTCCGCGGGATCGGTCTTGACCACCTTGGGCGGGGTGTTGTCCCCCATCAGGTCCTGGAAGTGGAGGTCCTGGGGAACGTCAGGTGGCGGTCCGGGGTCCTGGACGTCGCCGGGTCCGGGGTCGCCCGGGGCAGGCTCCGCGGACTCATCCGAAGCGGAGGCCGCATCGTCAGGGACCAAGGTCGCGTCAGGGCCCGGTCCCCCGTCGGTCCCGCCGCCTCCGCCCCCGCACGCGACCGCGAAGATCGTCACGATTCCCACGAAGAAACGCATCATGGCCGACCTCCTCCCCGGACACGCCGGCAATTTCGCAGACGCGGCCGGGGATGTCAATGATGCGCCACGCCCAGAATCCGCCACCAGATTTCACAACGCACTGACCCTATTGGCTTTGACGCGGATTTTCATTCACCACCATTTCACGACGGCGGGTCTGCAACGTCAATCCGAAATCCGAAATCCTGATTCGCCGCCGTGGAGGCGGCGAATCAGCGCACGCGCCATCCAGGGCACGTTGACACCCTGCGAAGCGTGATTACCTTTCCGCAGGCCGGACCGGACTTCCGGCCGTTTGATTTCGCGGGAGGCGAAGACGATGGAACGCATCATCGGGATCGACCTTGGGACGACGAACTCCGTGGTGGCGATCATGGAAGGGGGCGAGGTCAAGGTCATCCAGAACGAGGAAGGCGGGCGGACCACCCCGTCGGTCGTCGCCTACGACGACAAGGGCGGGGTCCTCGTGGGCCAGATCGCGAAGCGGCAGGCCATCACGAACCCCGAGAACACGATCTACAGCATCAAGCGGTTCATGGGGCGTCGCATCGGCGAGGTCGGGGAGGAGACCCGCCAGGTCCCGTACAGGGTCGAGCGGGGAGACAACGACCTGGCCGCGGTCCGGGTGCGGGGCAAGGTCCTGACCCCGCCCGAGATCTCCGCGAAGGTCCTGGGAAAACTGAAGAAGGCGGCCGAGGACTACCTGGGCCACCCGGTCTCGGCCGCGGTCATCACGGTCCCCGCCTACTTCAACGATTCCCAGCGCCAGGCCACCAAGGACGCGGGACGCATCGCCGGGCTCGAGGTCAAGCGCATCATCAACGAACCCACGGCAGCGGCCCTGGCCTACGGGATGGACAAGAAGAAGGACCAGACCATCGCGGTCTATGACTTCGGGGGCGGGACCTTCGACATCTCGATCCTCGAGGTCGGGGACAACGTGGTCGAGGTGAAGGCGACGAACGGCGATACGCACCTCGGCGGCGACAACATTGACCAGCGTATCATCGAATATCTGATTGAAGAATTCCGCCGCGACACGGGGATCGACGTGAGCGGCGACAAGATGGTCTTGCAGCGGCTCAAGGACGCGGCCGAGAAGGCCAAGGTCGAGTTGTCCTCCATGATGGAGACCGAGGTCAACCTGCCCTTCCTGACCGCGGACGCGAGCGGCCCCAAGCACCTGGCCGTGAAACTGACGCGCGCCAAGCTCGAACAACTGATGGGGGACCTGGTCGAGCGGACCGTGGAACCCTGCCGCCAGGCCCTCAAGGACGCGAAACTGACCCCGGCGGACATTGACGAGGTCATCCTGGTCGGCGGGTCCACGCGCATCCCCCTCGTGCAGGAGACGGTCCGCAAGTTCTTCGGTCGCGAGCCGAACCGCAGCGTCAACCCGGACGAGGTCGTGGCCGTGGGCGCCGCGATCCAGGGCGCGGTCCTGTCGGGCGAGGTCCGCGACGTGCTGCTGCTGGACGTGACCCCGCTCTCCCTCGGCATCGAGACCCTGGGGGGCGTGATGACCCGCCTGATCGAGCGCAACACGACGATCCCGACCCGCAAGTCCGAGGTCTTCTCGACCGCGGCGGACGGCCAGACGAGCGTGGAGGTCCACGTCCTCCAGGGCGAGCGCGAGATGGCGGCGAACAACCGGACCCTGGGCCGCTTCATCCTGGACGGGATCCCTCCGGCGCCGCGGGGGATCCCGCAGATCGAGGTCACCTTCGACATTGACGCGAACGGGATCCTCCACGTGTCGGCCAAGGACAAGGCGACGGGCAGGGAGCAGAAGGTGACGGTGACCGCCTCGTCCGGGCTCGACGAGAAGGACATCCAGCGCATGGTGGACGAGGCCCGGCAGCACGAGGTGGACGACAAAAAGAAGCGCCAGGAGGTCGAGGCCCGCAACCGACTCGACGCCCTGGTCTACCAGACCGAGAAACTGATCCGCGAGCACAAGGACCGCATCCCGGTTGCGGAACTCAACACGGTCGAATCCGCGATCGACAAGGCGAAGGACGCCCTGAAAGGCGGCGACCCCGCGGCGGTGCAGCGGGCGAGCGACGAACTGACCCAGGCCTCCCACCGGCTGGCCGAGGCGATGTACCGGCAGGCCGGGGCCCCGGCGGGCGGCGGCGACGGCGAGGGGACGCAGGCGCCGGGCGGGGCGGGGCCCGGCGCGAGCGCTTCGAGCGGCGCCGCCTCCGGCGACGTGATTGACGCCGAGTTCGACGAGAAGGCGTGACGCCTGGCGTCACGCTCCGGACTTTTCCGCCTGGGCGCGGACGAACGCCGCGTCCACGACGACGGTCTGACCCGCGAGTTCCGGACCCCGGAACAGGGTGTCGGACAGGACCTCCTCCAGCACCGCCCTCATCCCGCGCGCGCCCGTGTCCCTGCGCTTCGCGAGGGCCACGACCTCCCGCAACCCGGACGGCTCGAACCGGATCGCCACGCCGTCCAGGCGCAGCAACTCGGCGTATTCCTTGAGCAGGGAATCCGGGGGTTTCACGAGGATGTCGAGCATCTCCTCGTCCGTCAGGGCGGACAACTGGACCTGCACCGGCAGACGCCCGAGGAACTCCGACAGCATCCCGTACCGCAGGAGGTCCTTCTCGGTGATGCGGGGACCGCGCTTCCCGGCGGTCCCCCCACCGAACCCGAGGACCCTCGTCCCGCCCGAGTACAGGTGCAGGTCCGAGAAGGTCCCCGCGCAGAGGAACAGGATGTCCGTCGTGTCAATGGGGACGAAGTCGTGCTTGCTCCAGTGCTGCGTGACGTTGGTCGGCACGAAGATCTGGCGCCCCTCCAGGAGTTTGAGCAGGGCCTGCTGGACGCCCTCGCCGCCGATGTCCCGGCTCCCGGCCCCGGTCACGGCCCCATGGGAACGCCGCGCGATCTTGTCGATCTCGTCAATGAAGACGATCCCTCGCTCGGTGGCCGCCACCTCCGTGTCCGCCGCCAGGAAGAGTTCCCCGATCATGACCTCCACGTCCTTGCCGTAGTAGCCGGCCTCCGTGTATTCGGTCGCGTCGGCCACGACGAACGGGACGTCGAGGAGGTGCGCCAGGGTGCGGGCGATGTGGGTCTTGCCGCACCCGGTCGGCCCGATCAGGAGCACGTTGGACTTGCGGGCCAGCAGTTTCGTCCCCATGGCCCGCGCGCGCACGCGCTTGAGGTGGTTGTACGCGGCGATGGCCACGGCCTTCTTGGCGCGTGCCTGGCCGATCACGTAGCGGTCGAGCCCCTCGTAGATCTCGGCCGGGCTCACCAACCTGGGCAGGGTCCTGGGTACCGCCATGCTTCCCCCTCGCGAGGAACCGCGCCCATGGTCATGATATCCAATCCGGAAGCCGGAAGGAAAGCGCCGGGGGCGACCGGACCGGGAAAGCGAAGGGAACGCGGGTCAAAGCCGTCGCGTGATGACGTCGTCAATCAGGCCGTATTCCTTGGCCTCCTGGGGGCCGAGGAAGAAGTCGCGGTCCGAGTCCCGCGCGATCTGCTCGGCGGTCCGCCCGGTGTGGAGCGCGAACAGGTTCGTGATCTGGTCCTTCAGGTACAGGATCTCGCGGGCGCGGATGTCCACGTCCGCCGCCTGTCCCGAGAACGATCCGAGCGGCTGGTGCAGCAGGAACCGCGCGTGCGGCAACGCGAACCGCTTGCCTCGCGTCCCGGCGGCGAGCAGCAGGGCCGCCATGCTCGCGGCCTGGCCGATGCAGATGGTCGAGATCGGGCACTTCACGTACTGCATCGTGTCGTAGATCGCCAGTCCCGAGTGCACGAGCCCGCCCGGGCTGTTGATGTACAGGAAGACGTCCTTGTCCGGGTCCTCGGATTCCAGGAACAGGAACTGCGCCACCACGACGCTCGCCAGGTTGTCGTCAATCGGCCACCCGAGGAAGATGATCCGCTCCTTGAGCAGGCGCGAGAACACGGTCCACTCGCGCTCCCCTCGGTGCGTCTGCTCGATCACGGTCGGGACCCACCAGGTCATGGCGTCACCTCGTTGTCGTCCGGCCGGGCGGCGTCCGGACGGTCCGCCGGTCCCCCCCCGCCGGTCCCCGGGGGCGGACCCGCCCGGTCCGGCGGCATCGTCCCGGTCTCGACCACGCGCGGCTTGACCACCGCGTACCGCACCAGCATGTCCAGGGTCTTCTCGTGCCGGATCTGGGAACGCAACCGGTCGAGGAGGTCGGGGCTGGCCGCGGCGCGCAGCCTCGGAAGCGGCACGTCCAGTTCCTGCGAGAGTTCCTCCAGTTTCCGTTCCAGGTCCTCGGGGGCGACCTCGACCCCCTCGTGCTTCGCGATCGCGTCGAGGAGGAGGTTGCGGGCGAGTCGGTCGCGGGCGAACGACTCCATCCTCTCCGGAGCGATGCCGAGCGGGACCTGGTCCCGCTGCTCGGCCGAGAGCCCCGGCATCAGGCGTTCCTTCACCTGGGACTCGGTCTGGGCCGCGAGCCGGCGGACCGTTTCCTCGCCCACCTCGATGGGGTTCGCCTGGAGGATCGCCGAGACGACCGCGTCCGCGCGCATCTCGCGGAGGGTCTCCTGCCGCTTGTTCTCGAGATGTGCCCGCAGTCTGTCCTTCCACTCGGCGAGGGTCTCCGTGCCCCCGTACCGGCGGGCGAAGTCGTCGTCGAGGGCCGGCAGGACCTTCTCCATCAACGCCTGGACCTTCACGGAGGCCTCGACCTTCCGGGGGACTTCCTCGCCCGACCCGTCCTTCGCCGGGATCGTTCGGGGGAACGACCGCTCCTCCCCGGCCTTCATGCCGAGCAGTTCCCTCCCGATGTCCGGGAGCGGATCGTCGGCCAGTCCAACCGCGAGGCGGAGGGTCCGCGGATCGCCGAGGGCCTCCCCGGTCTCCGCGTCCCGGAGCGCGACCTCGCAGGTCGCGATGTCGCCCTCGTGCGCCACGCTGTCCGCGGGTCGCTCCTGATACGTGGCCGCTGATTCGCGCAGCCGCTGCAGGCCGGCCTCGACGTCGTCCTCGCTCACCGGGGGCAGGTCGAGGTCCGGGACCTCGACCCCGAGGTAGTCCTTGGGGTCCAGGGTCGGCAGCGTCTCGAACTCCGCGGTGAACGGGACGGTCCCGTCGGCGCCCGCCTCCCCGTACTGGATCTCCGGGTCGAAGGTCAGGCTCAGCGAGCGCTCTTTCAGGACGTCCGCGATCGCCTGCCGGGCTGCGGACTCCCTCGCCTCGTCGTCCAGGGCCGGTCCGATCTGGCGGGCCACCAGTTCGAGCGGGACGTGGCCCGGCCGGAACCCCTTGACGTGGACGTGAGGGGCGTAGGCGCGCGCGCGCCGGTTCCGTTCGCGGCGCAGGGTGTCGGCATCCACTTCTCCGCGCACCCGGAACCTCTGCCGGCCCAGCGCCTCCAGTTCGGTCTTCATGCACGACTCCTGGCTTGACCGGCGACCCCCGCCGGCGCGAGCGGGAATCTATCAATCTCTTCGCCGTGCTGCAAGCGGCAATCCACTTGACTTCCCGGGGACCGGTCTGCTATGGACGGACGGGAACGGGGATGGAGGGCAAGCCATGCAGGTCCGGCTCGTTCTGGCCTTGTGGGTGGGGGTTGCGGCGGCCTCGTGCGCGCCCGTCCAGTCCGCCACCGTGATCTCGCGCGCCGAGGAGGAACTGCGGACCGCACGCCTGGCAGGGGCGGACCAACTCGCCCCGTACGAGTTCACCAAGGCGGACCTGTACCTGAAGATGGCCAAGGAGCGCCAGGGGTTCTCGGACTTCGAGGCGGCGAAGGTGTTCGCGGAGGAAGCCCAGAGGCTCGCGGTCACCGCGAAGCAGAACGCCCCATACAACCTGCGGCTCCAGCAGAGGCGTGCGGTGCCGCTGTCGCCGGGCGGGGAGGGGGTACGATGAGCCGCTTGCGCTGGCCTTTGATCCTGATGCTCGGTCTCGGGTGCGTGACGAGCGGCGCGGTGCGGGAACGGGCCGACGCCGTGGACCGCCTGGTCGCCGAGCAGCACGAACCCATGCAGAACTGCGCCCCGATCGAACTCGCGCGCGCCGAGGCCTACGCGGCCTTCGCGCGGCACGAGAGCGCCGGCGGCCGGTCGCACACGGCGGGCCAGTTCCTCGACATGGCCGAGACCAACGCGCGGGACGCCTTCACGAAGTCCCGCGACCAGCGGTGCCTGGGCGACGAGGACAACGACGGGGTCCCGGATCGAAACGACCAGTGCCCGAAGGACCCCGAGGACCGCGACGGCTTCCAGGACGACGACGGGTGCCCGGACCCGGACAACGACAACGACACGGTGCTGGACGCGCAGGACGCGTGCCCGAGCCAGCCGGGGCCCGTGACGAACCGGGGTTGCCCGGTCAAGGACTCGGACGGGGACGGGCTCGCGGACGACGTGGACCGCTGCCCCATGGAGTTCGGCCCCAAGGAGCGCCACGGGTGCCCGATCAAGGACTCCGACAAGGACGGCGTGCCGGACGACGAGGACCAGTGCCCGGACAAGCCGGGGCCGCCCGACAACCTGGGCTGCCCGTACAAACTGATCCAGGTGACGGACACGATGATCGTCCTGAAGGAAAAGATCTTCTTCGCCTTCGGGAAGGCCGTCATCCAGAAGAAGTCGTTCCCCCTGATGGACGAGATCGTTCAGGCCCTGCGCGACCATCCGACCTTCGTGATCCGCATCGAGGGCCACACGGACTCGGTCGGAAGCAACGCGTCCAACCAGAGGCTGTCCGAGGCCCGCGCGAACGCGGTGCGCGACTACCTGGTCCGCAAGGGGATCGACCCCGCGAGGCTGAAGGCGGTCGGGTTCGGGGAGGACCGCCCGATTGACGACAACGCCACGGACGCGGGGCGGGCCGTGAACCGGCGCGTGGAGTTCCACATCGAGTCGCGATGAGGGCGCTCGAACACCGCAACCTCCTGCTGGGCGTGTGCGGGGGGATTGCCGCTTACAAGGCCGCCTGGCTGGCCCGCGCGCTGGTCCGGGCCGGGGCCCACGTCACGCCGTGCCTGACCGGGGCCGCGACGCGGTTCGTGACCCCGCTGACGTTCGAGGCCCTCTGCGGCCGTCCCTGCCTGACGGACGACGATTTCTTCGCGCGGGGCGAGGCCATTGCGCACGTCGAGGCCGCGCGCGCCTGCGACGGGATCGTGATCGCCCCGGCCACCGCGAACACGATCGCGCGGATCGCCTGCGGCCTGGCCGACAACCTCCTGTGCTCCATCGTGCTCGCGTCCCGCGCCCCGGTTCTCCTGGTCCCCTCGATGCACACCGCCATGTGGGAGAACCCGATCACCCGGTCCAACGTCGCGCGACTGCCCTCGGACCGCTTCCGGGTCCTGCCCCCCGAGACGGGGGACCTCGCCTCCGGGGACAAGGGTGCCGGGCGGTTCCCGGACATCGAGGCGATCCTGGACGAGGCGGCGCATCTGCTGTCGCCCCACGACCTCGACGGCCGGCGCGTGGTCGTGACCGGGGGGCCGACTCGGGAACACCTGGACCCCGTGCGCGTGCTGACCAATCCGTCCTCGGGACGGATGGGGATCGCGCTCGCGCGGGCCGCGGCGATCCGGGGCGCGTCCGCGTGCCTGATCCTGGGTCCGACGGAGGTCCGGCCCCCGAGCGGTCCCGCGGGGAGGCCGGTGGAGGTCGTGCGCGTGGAGACCACGGCGGAGATGGCGGACGCGGTCCGCTCGAGGCTGTCGGGGGCGGATGCCCTCCTGATGGCGGCGGCCCCGGCGGACGAGGCCCCGTCCCGCCCGAGGCTGACGAAGGTCCGCAAGGAGGACCTGCCGAGGACCCTGGACCTGCGGCCCACGCCCGACATCCTTGCGAGCCTTCCGAGGCCGCGCGGCCTGGTGACTTTGGGGTTCGCGGCCGAGACGGGAGACCCGGCGGGCGCGGGGCGGAAGAAGCGGCGAGCCAAGCGCCTGGACCTGTTGTTCGCGAACCCGGTGGGCGCCGGGAGCGGGTTCGGGACGCCCGACAACGAGGGGGTCCTCCTCGGCCCGGACGGCGAGGAGGAGGTCCCCAGGATGGCGAAGGAGGACCTCGCGGACCTCCTGCTGGACCGGGTGTCCCGCCTGCTGGCTCGCCGGCCTCCGCGAACCGGCCGGCCGGCCCCCGGGTGACGGGACGGGGCGTGGCCGGCGAACCAGGGACCCGACGGCAACCATGGAAGAAGACGCGAAGACCTTCCTGGCCGAGGCGGCCCGTGCCCTCGCGAGACGCCTGCGCGTCGAGGAGCAGGCCCCCGGCTTCCTGCCGGTGA
>DYKK01000457.1 GCA_020722625.1 Anaeromyxobacter dehalogenans | reverse complement strand
CGGCAGCACGACGGAACGCCTTGATTTGTCGCGGTCTCGTGCCAGCCGCGACCTGGAAGTCGCGGCCCCAGGGTGGTGAAATGAAACGAAGCGGATTTCAGGTCTGTTCAAAGACTTGCGAAAATTGATGGCGGACCTCGATGACCGTCCACGACGCGATCTCGTTCCTGACCGAGGCCCACCCGTGGCTCCTGTGGCTGCTGCTGTTCGCCTCGGCCCTCGTGGAGTACGTCTTCCCGCCGTTTCCGGGCGACACCGTGACCCTGGCCGGGGCCGTGCTCGTCACCGCATACGGGGTCCCGGCGCCCGCGGTCCTCGCCGCGGTCCTGGCCGGCAGCCTGGTCGGCTGCGCCGCGGACTATGGGCTTGGGGTCCTGGCGGCCCGCGGGTCCTGGCCGGGCGCAACGCGGTGGTGGGTGGTGCGCCGGGCGCGCGAGGGCGCGGAGTCCGCGGCCCGGTCGTTCGCCCGGCACGGGGAGGTCCTGATCGTGGTCAACCGCTTCCTCCCCGGGGTGCGGGCCTTCCTGTTCGTGGCGGCGGGCATGGCCGGGATGCGATTCGGGAGGGTGATGTTCTACGCGACCCTCTCGGCCCTGGCCTGGAACACCCTGCTCCTCGCCGCGGGCATGGCGGTGGGGACGCGGTGGGAGGACCTGGAATCCCTGTTTCGCACGTACCAGACCGTGGTGTGGGGGGTGCTGGCGGCCGGGGTCCTGGCCCTCGCGGGCCGGTGGTGGTGGCGCAGGCGCCGACCCGCCGACCCGCCCCGGTCACGACAGGGCCTGGACGATCGGGACGATCATCCGGCGGAATGAGATCCGCGTCCCCTCGCAGTCGTCCCCGACGTACTCCAGGGCGTCCACCCCGTGGGGAGCACGGGTGTAGTCGCGCCCGGGGGGGACCGGGGCGAACACCTCCCGCTCGAGCGGATCGGACGGCTCGCGGCCCAGCGAGGCCGCGGCCTCGATCCACCCCCGCACCCTCAGGAGCCCCTCGAACCGGCGCAGCAGGCGCTCCTGGGTCGGGTAGAGGTTCAGGGCGGCGCGTTTGCGCGCGGCCTCCGCCGGCGTCAGTCGCACCTCGTGGACCTCCCCCTTCTTCCAGGGAGGAAACCGCAGCAGCACGGTCCAGGCCAGTTCGTATTCCGGCAGTTCGTAGAGGCGCGTCTCGGGGTGGTCGCGCAACGCGAGGCGCGCGTACAGGTGCGTCAGGTCGTGCTCCGGATGCCCCCCCTGCCACGCCAGGGTGAACACCACGTCCGGCCGGAAGGCGCGGACCTCCGCGGTCACCTGGGCCCCGATGGACCGGAACAGCGACAGGGCCGCGTGCCGCTGGCCCGGCTCGCGTCCGATGCGCACGAGGGCCCGGTAGATCTCGACCTCGGAGTGGCCCAGGAACCGCAGGCGGTTCGCGTCCACCCCGAGGGTGCGCATCGCGGCCTCGGTCTCCAGCCGCCTCGCCGCCGCGTACTCCCGGCGCTCCATCCCGGCCTGGTCCGCGAGCCCGTCGCCGTTCGTGACCCACAGGAAGTGCGACCCCGGCGGGGCGCGCTGGGCCAGTCCGCCGTACGCGGACTCGTCGTCCTGGTGGGCGAACAGGAACATCACGCGCGTCGTGGGCGCGAACAGGACCTCGGGAGGTGGCGTGACCTTCATGGCCGCATTCTCCCGCGCTCCCCCATTCCGGTCAACCCGCCGCCCCCCCCCACGATTCGTCACCGCGATCTCGGTAACACGACGGAACACCTTGATTTGGCGTGGTTTCGTGCCAGCCGCGACCGGGGCCCCGGCTTCCCGCGCAGGGAGCGAAGCGACCGA
>DYKK01000456.1 GCA_020722625.1 Anaeromyxobacter dehalogenans | reverse complement strand
ATCCTCGCGGACCCGCGCCGCCCGGACATGCAGCGCCGCGTGAACCTCCAGGTCAAGTTCCGGGAGTCCTTCCGCCCCTTCGCCCCGGCGGTCCTGGCGGAGCGGGCCCCGGACTGGTTCGCCCTGGACCGCGAGAGCCCCTACCTGTTGTTCACGGCGCCGCTCGCCCCCGCGCGGATGCGCGATCGGTCCCCGGAGGAGGCCGGCCGCACCGGGCTCGCGCGCCTGGACGTCGTGCGGTCGGAGGTCCCCGCGGTCACGCACGTGGACGGCTCGGCCCGGGTCCAGACCGTGGCCCGCGACGACCACCCCGACTTCCATGCCCTGGTCCGCGCCTTCGAGCGCGCGACCGGCTGTCCCGTGGTCCTCAACACGAGCCTCAACTTGCGCGGGGAGCCCATCTGCTGCACGGCCGCGGACGCCTGGCGCACCTTCCTGCGCAGCGACATGGACGCCGATTGGTCGCGGCCTCGCGGCGGCCGCGACTCGGAAGTCGCGGCTCCAGGGTGGTGAAATGAAACGAAGCAGATCAAATGTGTATTCGGAGACTTGCAGGAATTGATGGCGGAGTTGGGCCTCCGCCCGTCGTGGTTTCGCACGACCCCCTTGCCATCCGGAAATAAATGACTACAACTTTGCTCAAGTTTGTCCGACTGCCGCGGGGGCGGTCGGGTCCCGAGGTCCGTGCGAGGCGGGTGCGATGCTGGTCGGAGTCGTGACGGAAACGTTCCCGGGCGAGCGGAGGGTCGCGCTGGTCCCGGCCCAGGTGCCGGTCCTGGCCCGCGCCGGGGTGGAGGTGGCCGTCCAGGCCGGGGCCGCGGCCGAGGCCGGGGTCCCCGACGAGGCGTACGCCGAGCGGGGGGCGCGCGTGGTCCCCACGCGCGAGGAGGTCTTCCGCGCCGCCGACGTGATCGCGGCCGTGCGGGTCGCGGGCGCGAACCCCGAGGCCGGACGCGCGGACCTTGCGCTCCTGCGGCGGGGGCAGGTCGTGATCGGGTTCGCGGAGCCCCTGTCCGAGCCCCGCGCCGCCGAGGACCTCTCGCGCACGGGCGCGTCCCTCCTGGCCATGGAACTGGTCCCGCGCATCACGAAGGCCCAGGCCATGGACGCCCTCTCCTCGATGGCGACGGTCGCGGGGTACAAGGCGGTCCTGCTCGCGGCCGGGGCCCTGCCCCGGCTGTTCCCCATGCTGACGACCGCCGCCGGGACCCTGCAGGCCGCGCGGGTTTTCGTGGTGGGCGCGGGCGTCGCGGGGCTCCAGGCCATCGCCACGGCGCGGCGGCTCGGGGCGGTCGTCGAGGCCTACGACGTGCGGCCCGCGGTGCGCGAGCAGGTCCAGAGCCTGGGCGCGCGCTTCGTGGACCTCGCTCTCGACACCGGGGGGGCCGAGGGGTCCGGCGGCTATGCCCGCGAGATGGGCGAGGACTTCCTCCGCCGGCAGCGCGAGGGGATGGCCCACGTCGCGGCCCAGGCGGACGTGGTCGTTACCACCGCGGCGGTTCCCGGCAAGCGGGCCCCGGTCCTGATCACGCGCGAGATGGTCGAGGGGATGCGGCCCGGGTCGGTCGTGGTGGACATCGCGGCGGAGCGCGGCGGGAACTGCGAGGTCTCGCGGCCGGGCGAGACGGTGACGCACGCGGGCGTGACGGTCCTGGCCCCGCTGAACCTGCCGGCGACCGTGCCGTTCCACGCCAGTCAGATGTATTCGAAGAACATCGCCACCGTGGTCCTGCACCTGGTGAAGGACGGTCGCGTCGTCCTGGACCCGGACGACGAGATCACGGCCGCGATGCTGGTGGCGCGGGACGGACAGGTCGTCCAC
>DYKK01000065.1 GCA_020722625.1 Anaeromyxobacter dehalogenans | reverse complement strand
ACGGTGCGCAGGGTGCGGCGGGAGGCGTCCGGGGCGGCCTCGATGGACCCGGACGTGGTCCACAGCGACCAGGCGACGACGCCCGCGGTCGCGAGGACCAGGGCGGCCCAGGCAAAGCGGCGGAGGCCGCGGCCCATGGCGGGGGTCGCGGGGGGCTCGCGGGCGCAGCGGTTGCACTGGAGGCACTCGAGGTCCGCAGGCCCCCGGACGTCGAGGTCGCAGGCCGCATAGCGGCGGGCCGGGACCAGGCCCAGGAAGGAGGCCGCCCGGTTGAACAGCAGGAAGAACGCCCCGACCGGACAGAAGACGCGGCACCAGAACCTGAACGCGACGAGGCTCCCGGCGAGGGCGAGGACCGCCACCACGGCCGGGGCCCCCTCGGGCCGGCCCGAGAAGGCCGTGACCAGGGGGTCGAAGCGCAAGAAGGACGCGGGGACCCTCGTGAACAAGGCGAAGACCACGAGGGCCAGGACGGCATACTTGAGGGCGCGCGCCCGCACCGACCAGGCCGGCGCGGGCCGCGACAGGACCCCGAGCCTGGCGGAGGCGCGGCCGATGACCTCTTGTAGCGCCCCGAACGGGCACAGGTGCGCGCAATAGACCGGCCCGAACAGGAGCGCGAGGGCCAGGACCCCGCCCCCGAGGAGCCACATCGCGGCGTTGCCTTCCCACACGGGCCATTCGCCGCGCGCGAGGCCCAAAAGCCATGATGTCGAAAGTTGTATGTTGAAATAGAATCCCCCGAGGACCAGGGCGACCAGCAGAAAGGCCAGGCGGACCCAGGGCGTCCCGACCCGGTGCACCAGGACGAGGCCGATCAGGGACAAGACCACGTACCAGACCCGCGGCTGCGTGAAGGGCCGCCACCAGGGGGCCGAGGGCCGCGGGGAGGCGGCCGGAAGCCCGAGGACCTGGGCCGCGAGGGCCTCGCGCGTGCGGTCCAGGGCCTGCAAGGCCGCATCCCGCGTGACCGTGGCCCCGGTCATGGCGTCGAGGGCCACTCGGTCCGTGACGGCCAGGGGCTCGCGGGCGTCCCGCCCCAGGAGCGCCTTCAGGAACTCGGGCAGTCCCCGGACATAGGACGGGGTCTCGCGATGGGACTGGACCCCGACCCGGCGGATATGGCCATCCGTGCCGACCGAGAGGACGAGGTTGATCGGGCCGCCGTAGCCCTTCACGTCCGGGGCCGCGGCCTGGGTGGTCGCCAGGACCGCGTCCCCGGGCGGGGCCTGGACCCCTTCCAGGCGGTGGTGCGGCAGGGGGGCCTCCCGGAACTCCTCGCGGGTGAAGGTCTCGAACCGTCGCAGTTCGGCCGGGTCCAGGCGGGTGACCGGACCCGGGCCCGCGGCCCGCGAGGCGTGCCAGAGCAGCCAGGCGGACAGGGCCAGAAACGTAAGGAGCGCGGGCCAGACCCGGTGCGGAAAGGCCGGGGACGCGAGGATCCGTCCGGCACGCCCCTGGAAGAACCGGGCGCCGACCCGACCCCCGGCGAGCCCGTCCACGGCCACGACCGCGGCCGCGACCGCGAGCAGCCCGGCCGCGGCCCACAGGGTCCCGTCCACCCCGAAGAGGGCCAGGGCCACGGACCCGGTCACGGGGACCAGGAGGGCCGCGCCCCAGTGGTCCGCGGCCTCGAGCGTCGCACCCACGGCCTCGCGGCCGGCCAGGGTCCCGGCCAGGGGCCAGGCCACGCCCGTTGCGACCCCGAGGGACAACAACAGCCCTCCCAGGACGACCCTGCGGCCCCAGGGGTCCAGGGGGTCCAGGGAGGCGAGGACCTCCGGGACCGCGGCCACGCAGGCCCCGGCCGCGAGGAGGTACGCCACGGCCCACGCCCGTCCCCGGCCCGGGGCCCATTGCCTGCCCGCTCGCCCGCCAAGGACCGCGCCGGCCGCGAGTCCCCCCATGAACACGGCCGTGGCGGCCCCGACCTCGCCGTAGACGGCGCCGACGCGCGCCTGGTACGCGGCCAGCAGGGCCACGAAGCCCGAGATCGAGACCGCGCCGGCCGCGGCCATCATCACCATCGCGGCGAAGGCGGGCGCCTCGGGTCCCCGGCGCACCCGCTCCCGGACCAGGACGAGGGCCAGCAGGGCCAACAGCCCCGCGGCGAGGACAGGCCCCGACCCGTGGACGGCCCACAGGACCCCGACCATGGGCGAGTCGGTCTCGCGCAGGAACGACAGGAGGTGCAGGAACGGGGCCAGGGGGCGGTCGTCGCGGTTCAGGACGTCCCCGGGGGGCGCGCTCCCGTACAGGGACGCGGCCAGGGCCACGCGGTCGGGCGGGAGCATCGTGACGAAGCCGTGGGGCGGGAAGGGGCGGGGCTCCGGGGCCAGGGACTCGTAGCGCCGCGCGAGGACCGCGGGGTCCAGGGTGAGGCGGTCCCGGTCCGACCCCGCGAGGAACAGGGCCTCGTCGCCGGGGGCCACGGTCACGCCCGGGAAGACGGCGGACAGGGTGCGGAACACGCTCTGGCCCGCGCGCAGAGCCTCCGTCCCCAGGTAGTTCTCGGCGGACCGGACCGGCACGGCGACCACCCCGCCCGGGGCGAGGCGCGCGCGCACGTCCGCGAGGAACTCGACCGTATGCAGGCGATTGGCGAGCAGGGTCGCGGGCTCCCCGCCGGCCACGACCCACAGGTCCGCCGCGGGGCCGGGCTCGCGCGCCCACCTCCGCTCGTCCCCGACCACGAGGCGCACGCGGTCCAGTGCGTGGGACGGGGCGCCCGACGCCCCCCAGGCCTCGCGGAACATCCGGCCATATTCGCCGTCCAGGAGGACGCACTCGACCTCCGCGAAGTAGCGCGTCATGGCGGCCGCGAGGGACAGGCCCCCCTGCCCGACCACCACGGCCCGCGCGCGAGCCTCGGGGAGGGACGCGAGGAGCGCGGCCCGGGCCTCCACGTCCGGTCCCGGCGGGAACGTGGCCGAGACCTCGCCGTCCGCGAGCAGGAGCGACTGCCCCGTGGCCCGGGCCAGGCTCAGCATCTGGTACGGAGTGTGGCGGTCGCGCACCCACTCGGCCCCGGCGAGCGAAGCACGCAGGCGCAGGGCGGCCAGGCCGTCGCGCAAGGCGGGTCCGACCCCGGGGGCCAGGGGCGAGAGGGCGACAAGACCGGCCAGGATCGGCACGACCTGGGCACGACGTCCATGGCCGCGCGCGCCGCCGAAGGCCGCGGCCGCAACCGCGAGCCCCGCGGCCCCCATCACCGCGGGTGTATCGAGCCCGAGGGCGAACGCGGCGGTGGCGAGTCCCCCTCCGAGCAAGGCCCCGAGGGCCTCGACCGCGTACCCGGCGGTCGCGCCGGACCGCGAGTCCGCGGCCGCGCGCTCGCACAGGGCCGGGAACAGGACCCCGGTCACGACACTGACGGGGGCCGTGGCTGCGAGGGCCCCGAGGGCCAGGACCCCGAGGGGCGTGGGCTCGTGGATGGGCACGGCGGACGCGAGCCGGACGGCCGGCAGCGCCGCGACCCCGAGGAGGGCCCCGGGCGGATACAGGGCGAGGATCGGGGCCGCGTGTTGCACGGCGAAGGCACCCACGCGGGGGACGGCCCGGACCAGGGTCGCTCCGGCCGCGATCCACAGAAACCACGCGCCGAAGAAGAGCCCGAACGCGATCTCGCTGCCGCGGAACAGGACGAGGTACTCGCGCACGAGCGCGGTCTGGGCCGCGATGGTGAAGAAGCCGACGACGCCGGCCGCCGTCCTCGCCCACGGGAGGGTCATCCGGCTCGCCCCGGCGTCATGGTTGTTCATGGAAGACGTGCGCCTGGAAGGTCTCGAAGCGCGCCCCGGACTTCCAGGCATCGGAGGGCAGTCCCGCCTTGAGCGACAGGTGCGCGAGCATGGTCGGGACGTCCCAGCCCTGCTCGGGCGCGACCTGCGGCAGGAAGACCGCCCGGCGCCCGGCCTTCTCGAGCACCACGCCGTCGCGTCCGACGAGGATGTCTTGCGGGCCTGCGACCTCCTTCAAAGGGGTCAGGACGGAGATCTCGATCTCGACCTGGGGCTCCTCGGCCTGCGTCATGGGCTCGAACCGCGGGTCGTGGGAGGCCGCGTTGACCGTGTTTCGGATCACGCCCTGGAACAGGGGCTCCGTCCCCACGATGGACCCGATGCACCCGCGGAGGTCCCCATGCTTCTTGAGGGTCACGAAGACCCCGTAGTCCTCGCGGGCCTTGGGCGGGACCTCGCGGCCCTCCTTCTCGGGGTCGGGCAGGGGCCGGCCGGACAGGGCACGGCGCAGGGTCTCGCGCGCGAGTTTCAGAAGGAAGTCCTGGGCCGCGGGGTCGAGGATCTCGACGCCCTCGAACCGGGCCGGCCCGAGCCTTTCGACGAACGCGACCGAGAAATACGACACGGAGTTGGTCCAGTCGTCGAGCATCCGTCCCGAGGTATCGAACTTCAGGGGCACGGCCTCGGTCGCGGCCGGCAAGGCCGCAAGCAGGATCGAGATGGGCCCGGCCCCGCAGATGGTGTCGCCCGTGCGGTCGAGGTGGGCGAAGAAGCCGTCCACGTCCCGCTTCGAGATGGGTCCGGCCGCCTGCATCGCGAGGTCCCGGATGCGCTCCTCCACCCGGTCGCGGAAGGGGACGTACCCGTAGTTCGGCCCATAGTGGGTGAAGTCCGACGAGGCGACGAGGACCGTGTGGTCGTCCATGACCTCGCGCAGGGCGTTGCCGGCCTCGCGCGCCTCGGCGGGTCCGATGATGCGGCCGACCACGAGGGGGACGAGGACCGCCTCCGGGGCCACGACCTGCAGGAACGGGACCTGCATGTCCACGGAGTGCTCGCGGCGGAACGCATCCTCCCGGTAGGCGAACAGCCGGGACGCGCGGGCCAGTTTCCCGATGGCCTCCCGGTCGAGCGGGACCTCGCCGAGCGGGGTTCTCCAGTGGGTCGCGTCCGGCAAGGCGAGGCCCTGGAACCCGACGTAGTGGCTCGGCCCCATCACGATGACGCGGCGCACCCCGCGGCCCCGCAGCACCCGATAGCCGTGCGCGGCCACGCCGCCGGAAAAGCGGTACCCGGCGTGCGGCGAGATCAGGCCGAGGATGCGTCCCCGGTACCCGGCGAGGTCCGACACGTCCGCCTCGTCGAGCATCTTTTCGACCTCGCGGCGCAGGGTCCCCGCGTCTCCCGGGTACCACGACCCGGCCACCGGTGAGTCAAGGACCTTCTTTTCGACCCCAGGCGCCCCCGGGTCCGGCGTCCCGTTCCCCTTCTTCATGGCTTGCATCTCCTTTGGCTTCGCTTCCGTGCCCTCCCGCCCGCGGCAGGAGCCGACTGCCAGGAGGGTCGCGAGTACCACCGCCACCGTCCTCCACGGAAACGTCATGTCGTCCTCCCGGCGAGGATCGGCGCTCAGCCGGCCAGCCCCGGGCCCGGCCGCAGGTCCTCGCGACGCAAGGGCCTGACGCGGATGCGGGGTCCGGTGGGCCGCGGCGCGACCCGCGCACCCGACCTCGGAACCGGCAGGACCGCGCCGGCCGCGACCGCGACCCCGGCCTTCAGGACCTCGCGCCGGGTCGTCCTCCCCGCGTCCCGCACGCCGTTTTCCGCCGCGGTCACCTCGGCCTCCCGAATCGCCCCGCGATCCGACCTCCGCAAAGGGCGCACGTGCCGTCGTCGCGGACGTGGAACCGCTCCATGTCCAGATGATACCCCACTCGCCGGATCACGACCTTCCCGCACGAGGGGCAGCGGGTGTGTTCGGCCTCGTGTCCGGGGACGTTGCCGAGATAGACGTACCGCATCCCCTCGTCCTGCGCCAGTTTCCAGGCCGTCTCGAGCGTCGAAACGGGCGTCGGCGGGAGGTTGCGCAACTGGTGGTGCGGGACGAAGCGCAGGAAGTGGAGCGGCGTGTCCGGCCCCAGGTGGTCGCGCACCCAGCGGACGAGGGCGCGAATCTTCTCGCGGTCGTCGGACATCCCGGGGATGACGAGGTTCGAGACCTCGAGCCACGCGCCCTCCTCGCGGGCGATCTCGAGGGTGTTCAGGACCGGCCGGAGCCCGCCGTCGCACACCTCCCGATAAAACTTGTCATCAAAACATTTCACGTCAATCGTCGCGGCCTCCACGACCCGAAACAGGGCGCGCATCGGCTCTTCGTTCGCGTATCCCGCGGACACGATGGCGCTGCGCAGCCCGGCCTGGCGTGCGAGGGCCGCGGCTTCGTAGGTGTATTCGAAGTACGCGATGGGCTCGGTGTACGTGTAAGCGATCAGAGGGATGCCTTCGTCAATCGCCGTGGCGACGAGGCGGTCCGGCGGCAGGGCGTAGGCCTCGACGTCCTCGGGATTCGCCTGCGATATCTGCCAGTTCTGACAGTTCTTGCAGTGAAGGTTGCACCCGACTGTTGCGATCGAGAGGATGCGCTCCCCGGGGTAATAATGGAAAAACGGCTTCTTCTCGACGGGGTCCACGTGGACGGCCACGGGGAACCCGTACGTGACCGCGCGCAGGGTCCCGTCCAGGTTGATGCGGATGCGGCAGTCTCCGGCCTGGCCGGGGGCGACCCGGCACTGCTTGGGACACAGCCGGCATTCCACGGTCCGGGCGGCCACCGATCGCCTCCTTGCCTCCCTCCGACGGTCCCGACGGTTCGATTCTAGCCGCCGCGTGGCGCCGGCGCAATCGCAGCCTCGACACCGGGCCGGGTCCGTGGTAGAAGGGCGGTCTCCGCAACCGGGCGGGGGAGGCGGGATGGACGACCTCTGGAGCGAGGCGAGGGCGCGGATCGAGGCGGCGACGACCACCGCGGACCTGCGCGACATCGAGGTCGCCTGGCTCGGGAAGAAGGGGCGGATCACCCTGGCCCTTCGCGGGCTGGGCGCGCTGGACCCGGGCGAGCGCCGGGAGCGCGGGCAGGTCCTGAACCGGATCAAGCGGGACATCGAGGACGCCCTGGCCCGCCGCCGCGACGAGGTCGCGCGCGCCGAGATCGAGGCCCGCGTTCGCGAGGAGCGCGTGGACCCGACGCTCCCCGGGCTTCCGGTCGCGTGCGGGCACCTGCACCCGCTGACGCAGGTCCTCGAGGACGTGGAGGACCTGTTCGATCGGATGGGCTACCACGTGATGGACTTCTACGAGGTGGAGGACGAGTTCCACAACTTCGAGGCCCTGAACATCCCCGCGGACCACCCGGCCCGCGACCTGCAAGACACCTTCTACCTGGAGGACGGGCATCTGCTGCGGACCCACACGTCGCCCGGGCAGATCCGCGCGATGCGGACCCTGCCGAAGCCCTTCCGCGCGGTGTTCCCGGGCCGCGTCTATCGCTTCGAGGCGACCGACGCCTCGCACGAGCACACGTTCCACCAGGTGGAAGGGCTGATGATTGACCGCTCCGTGTCCGTCGCGAACCTCCTGTCCGCGATGATGACGATGCTGGCCGGGGTCTTCGGCCGCCGCGTCGAGGTCCGCCTGCGTCCCGGGTACTTCCCGTTCGTCGAGCCCGGCTTCGAACTCGACGTGCGCTGCCGGGTGTGCGGGGGGCGGGGGTGCCCGATGTGCAAGCAGTCCGGCTGGGTCGAGTTCCTGGGATGCGGCCTGGTCCATCCCAACGTCCTGCGCGCCGGGGGGCTGGACCCGTCGGAGTGGGAGGGCTGGGCCTTCGGGGTCGGGCTGTCGCGCCTGGTGCTCCTGCGCTACGGGATTGACGACATCCGGTGGCTGATGTCCGGGGACGTGCGGTTTACCCGGGGGTTTTGACCGGGGGGACGGTTGCTCCGGGCAACGAGGGACGCATGAAGTTCACGTGGAACTGGCTCGGGGACTTCGTGGACCTGGACGGCCTGGACCCCCTCGCGGTCGCGGACCGGTTCACCCTGACCGTGGCGGAACTCGAGGGGGTCGAGCGCGTGGGCCTGGGGCTCGCCGGCGTCAGGACCGCGCGCATTGCCGGGCTCGACGCGCACCCCTCCGAGCCCCGCTGGCAGGTCGTGACCCTGGACCTCGGGGGTCGCGAGGTCCGCTGCGTATCGGGCGCGCCCAACCTGGTCGCGGGCGCGGTCGTTCCCGTGGCCTTGCCGGGGTGCGAGTTGCCGGGCGGGGGCAAGGTGGCGGCCCGGGAGATGCGCGGCCTGACGAGCGAGGCGGTGGTCCTGTCCGAGGCCGAGATGGGCCTGTCGGACGACCACTCGGGGGTCCTGATCCTTCCGCCGGACACGCGGGTGGGCGCCCCGCTCCCGGAGGCGGTCCCCGGGGTCGAGGACGTGGTCTTCGAGGTGGACAACAAGGCGATCACGCACCGGCCGGACCTGTGGGGTCACTGGGGGATCGCCCGCGAGGTCGCGGCCATGACGGGACGGACCCTGAAGCCCCTGGACGAGTCCTTTCCCCAGGGCGAGGCCGATTCCCTGCGCGTGGAGGTGGACGACCCCGCGGACTGCCCGCGCTACCTGGCGATGGGCTACGCGGGGGTGCGCGTGGGTCCCTCGCCCTTCTGGATCGCCCGGCGCCTGCGCCTGTGCGGGATGAGGCCCATCCGCAACGTCGTGGACCTGACGAACTACGTGATGCTCGCGGTGGGCGAGCCGGTCCACGCCTTCGACCGCCGCGAGGTCCGCGGGGACGTGATCCGGGTGCGTCGCGCCGCGCCGGGCGAGCCCTTCCGCACGCTGGACGGGCAGGACCATGTCCTGTGCGAGGAGGACCTCCTGATCGCGGACGCGGGGCGCGGCATCGCCCTGGCCGGGGTCATGGGCGGCGCGGACTCCGGGGTCGCGGACGACACCACGGACGTGGTCCTCGAGTGCGCGACCTTCCATCCCGGGCGCATCCGCAAGACGTCGGTGCGGCACGGGATCCGGACCGAGTCCTCGGCCCGGTTCGAGAAAAGCCTCGACCCGCACCTCCCGCCGAGGGCCATGGCCCTGTTCACCCGGATGCTCGCGGAGGTCTCCCCCGGGGCCGCGCCGTCGTCGCGCCTGTACGACGTGGCGTCCTTCCCGCGCGGGACGCCCCGCATCGCCCTGGACCCCGCGCTCGTGTCGCGCCGGCTGGGCGTGGAGGTCCCCGCGGAGAGGACCACCGCGATCCTCCGCTCCCTGGGGTTCACGGTCCACGCGGGGCCCGACGGGGTCCTGGATGTGCAGGTCCCCTCGTACCGCGCCACGCGCGACGTCTCGATCCCGGAGGACCTCATCGAGGAGGTCGGCCGGGTCGTGGGGTACGACCGCATCCCGCCAGTCCCGCCGCCCGTGGTCGAGGGCCTCGTGCCCCGCGACCCGATGCGCACCCTGATCCGGCGCGTGCGCCGGCTCCTGGCCTTCGCGGGCGGGCTCGACGAGGTGATGACCTATTCCTTCCCGAGCGAGCCCCTGCTCGCGCGCCTGGGCCTGGACCCCGGCCCCTCGATCCGCCTGCGCAACACCCTGTCCGCGGACCACCAGCGCCTGCGGACCGAGATCGCCCCCAACCTGCTGGGCGCGCTCGAACGCAACGCCACCCACGCCCCCGCGTTCGGCCTGTTCGAGGTGGGGCGCGTGTTCCATCCCGAGCCCGGCGCGGACGGGTTGCCCCACCAACCCCGCCACGTCGGGATGCTCCTGTATGACCGGGGCGCCGCGTCGCCCGAGGCCGCGACCGCTGTGTTTCGGCGGATGAAGGGCCTGGTGACGTTCCTGCTGGATCGCCTCGACCTTCAGGCGGCCTCGGCGGACCGCGCGCCGGAACCTCC
Organism: Anaeromyxobacter dehalogenans; assembly: GCA_020722625.1. Classification (GTDB taxonomy): domain Bacteria; phylum Myxococcota_A; class UBA9042; order DTJE01; family DTJE01; genus DYKK01. The sequence continues at coordinate 2,543 of DYKK01000065.1, read as the reverse complement.
ACGGCCCTGGGCCCATCCCCACCGGGCGGTCGCCGTGACCGCCTCGGGCCGCGACATCGGGGTCCTGGCTGCGGTCCACCCCGCCGTGACCGGCGCCCTGGGCTGTCCCGGCACGGCGGTCATCGCCGAGGTGGACCTCGACGCCGTGCTGGAGGTGCCCAGAAGGACGCGGGTCTTTGAGCCCATCCCGCGCTTCCCGTCCATCCAGGCGGACCTCTCGTTCGTCCTCGCGGAGGATGCGAGGGCCGGGGACCTGGTCCCGATGATCCGCGAGCAGGCCGGCGCGACCCTCGCCGGGGTGGAGTTCGTGACGGAATACCGGGGTCCTCCCATCCCGGCCGGACATCGCAGCGTCACCTTCCGGATGACCTTCCAGGCTCCGGACCGCACCCTGTCGGATGCCGAGGTGCGAGACGCCGTGGCCCGGGTGGTCGGGGCGGCCCGCGCGGCCGGCGTCGCCATCCGCGAGGCCTGACCGCGGGACGGCCGGGGTCGGTCGGAGCAGACCCATGCCGGTGGATTCGACAGTCGCGTCGTCCGGAGCGCGCACTCCGCATCCACCCGCTCCGCCGGACGTCTTGTATGTCACCAGGCCCTTGGCCCCGCCCTGGGACGACTCCGGGAAGTTGCTTCCGTACCTGCTGGCGCGGCACCTCGAGGGGGTCCGGGTCGCGGTCCTGACCCCCCGCGGACACGTCCTGGGGATCCCGGGCGTGTTCGAGCACGCCCTCTATCGCGGGCCGGCCTCGTTCACCGTGTCCGCCGTGGACAAGGCCCGGCTCTTCGCGTGGCTCGTCCGGGCCGACCTGCCCCCGGTGGTCCACTTCTTCTTCTCGCCCAACCGGGCGACCGCGACCGCGGCCCGTCTGTTCCGGCGCCTCCGACCCCATGCCCGCGTGGTCCAGACCGTCATGAGCCTGCCCGAGGACCCGGCGACGCTGGCCTCGGGGCTGTTCGCGGACTGGGTCGTCGTGTGGTCCGCTTGCGCCCACGACCTCGTGACCCAGGCGGTGCGACGGCGCGGCCTCGCGGCCCGCGTCGCGCACATCCCTCCAGGGATTGTCCCCCTGACCCCGGCGACCCCGGACGAGCGCCGCCGCCTGCGGGTGGACTTGGGCCTGCCCCCCGACCTCCCCGTGGTCCTGTACGCCGGGGACCTGGAGTTCTCGTCCGCGGCGGGCGTCGTGGGCGAGGCCGTGGAACCGACGCTGGCGCGTGTGGACGCGGTCTTCGTCTTCGCCTGCCGCGACAAGACCCGCCGGGCCCGGTCGGTCCTCGCGGGTCTTCAGGAGGCCCTGGCCGCGCGGGCCGGGCGCGGACAGGTGCGGTTCGTCGGCAGCACCCCGCGGTTTCACGACCTCTTGCGGTCCAGTGACGTGCTGGTGCTGCCCGCGGAGACCACCCACGCCAAGACCGACCTCCCGCTGGTCGTCCTGGAGGGCCTGTCCGCCGGCGTGCCCGCGGTCGTGGGGTCGGGCACGCCCATGCAGGAACTCGTGGACGCCGGGGCCGCGCTGGGGGTGCCGCCGCTGGACCCGGAGGCCCTGGCCGGCACGCTCGCCGGACTGTTGTCGGGCGCGGGTCGGGCCGCGGCCTTCGGCCGGGCGGGCCGGGCGTTCGTGCTGGGCCGGCACACCGCGAGGGCCATGGCGGACGCCCACGCGAGTCTCTACCGGACCCTGCTGCGCGAGGCGGGGTATCCTTGCGCCGGGGGGGAGGCCCGACCGGGATGACGCCGCGCCTCGACAACCGGACCTACTACGACGCGATGGCCGGGGGATACGAGCGGGAGCGCCACCGCGGGTACCACGCCTTCCTGGACCGGGTCGAGGTCGAGACCGTGGCCGACCTGGTGCGCGGCGCGGACGTGCTCGAGGTCGGATGCGGGACCGGCCTGATCCTGCGGCGACTCGCGCCCCTGGCCCGCCGGGTCGCGGGGGTGGACCTCTCGGCCGGGATGCTCCGCCAGGCCCGGGAGCGGGTCCCGGCCGTGGTCCAGGCAAGCGCCCTGGCCCTGCCGTTTCCGGACCGTTCCTTCGATGTCGCGGTCTCGTTCAAGGTCCTGGCGCACATCCCGGAGGTCCGCGCCGTCGTGGCCGAGATGGCGCGCGTGGTCCGACCGGGCGGGTATCTGGCGCTCGAGTTCTACAACCGGCACAGCCTGCGGGCGCTCGTCAAGCGGCTGAAACCCCCCTCGCCCATCGCGCCCCGGGAGGGGGGCGGACGAGACGGGGCGATCGTTTCCGACGCGGACGTGTTCACGCGGTACGACTCCCTGGCCGAGGCCGTGTCCTACCTGCCCGACGGCGTCGAGGTCGTGCGGGTCCACGGCATCCGGATCGCCCTGCCCGCGGCCTTCCTGATGAAGGTCCCGGTCCTGGGCGCGGCCCTCGGGTGGCAGGAGCGGCTCCTGGACCGCACGCCCCTGCGCCGCTTCGGGGGTTTCCTCGTGCTGGTGGCCCGCTTGAGTTGAAGCATGGGGGGGACAACGGGTTCAAGGCGGCGGGATGTCCTTCGCGACCTCATCCGGGGTGCGATAGGGG
>DYKK01000064.1 GCA_020722625.1 Anaeromyxobacter dehalogenans | reverse complement strand
GGGGCGCCGCGGCGGATCCAGCGGCCTCTGCGTGTCCTTGTTTTTCAGCAGCCTCCTGCCACTGTCCCCTGGCCCTGTTTCCTGTCCCTGCCCCTGTCCCCCTCGGTCCGCCGCCGCGATCGTGGGGAAATGGGGAGACCATTCCATAATATATTCAATGTATTGTGGAAATCCACGGTGGATTTCGCACGAGGTTCCGCATTGACATCGGGAGGGGATGGGGCCTAGGCTCCGTTCCCGGCGTCTCGGACGGAGACCTCGTGAAGACTCGGATCGCCATCGCCGCGCTCGTGCTCGCCGCCGGGGCCGGGGTCTGCAACCTCGTGAGCGACCAGCCGGACCTCGACGGCCTCGACGTCCGGGTGACGTTCCTGCACACGACCGACATCCATTCGCGCCTGCTGCCGTATCGGATGCGCGTTCCGTACACCGACCAGACCCTCGGCCTGAAGGACGAAAACGCCCCCTTCGGCGGGGCCGCGAGGATGGCCTGGATCATCCGGCACGAACGGGAGCGGGCGGAGCGTTCGCTTCACATTGACACGGGCGACCCGTTCCAGGGCGCGCCCATCTTCAACGTGTTCAAGGGCGAGGTCGAGATGCGCGTCCTCTCCGAGATGGGGCTGGACGTGATGGCCATCGGGAACCACGAGTTCGACCTGGGCGACCGCAACGTGGCGCACTGGATCCGGGAGTTCGCGAACTTCCCGGTCCTGGCCGCGAACTACCGGTTCGCCCCCTCGACCGGGGTTCTGTCCCCGGCCCTGGCGGACGTGGTGGGTGAGGTCGCGTTCTTTGACCTTCAGGGCCTGCGCGTGGGGGTCATCGGGCTCGGCAACACGTCCTCGATGACCGGGGTCTTCGAGGCGGGCAACAAGATGGGGATCACCCCGCTCGACCCGGCCGAGGTCGTGCAGGTCCACGTGGACCAGATGAGGCCCCACGTGGACGTGATTGTGGTCGCGTCGCACCTCGGTCTGACGGGAGACGAGGAACTCATCCCCAACACGACCGGGATTGACATCGTCTTCGGCGGGCACCACCACATCGTCCTGAACCCCCCCAAGGTGATCCCCGACTGCCAGGTGGACCGGATGGACCCCCTGTGGCGCGAGCGCTTCCTGGCCGCGCACTCGTGCACGCCCCGCGAGGTCCCTCTGGTCCATTCCGGGGCCTTCGCGAAGTACGTGGGGCGCCTGGACGTGGTGTTCCGCCAGGCCGTCCCGCACTCGAACGACTGGGAGGTCGCGTCCTTCAAGTACCAGCCCATTCCGGTGGATTCGACCGTCCCGGAGGACGCCTGGATCGCGGAGGTCATCGAGCCGTACCGGGACCGCCTGAAGCAGGCCATGATGCTCGACCTGATCCTCGGGTACGCGCCGCGCACCCTCTCGCGCTTCGGCAGCCGCCGCGGCGACTCGCAACTCGGGAACCTCGTGGCCGAGTCCATGCGCCGGCGCCAGGGGATCGAGACGGACTTCGCGCTGACGAACACCCTGGGCATCCGGACCGACATCTTCGCCGGGGTCGTGACGCTCGACGAACTTTTCAACGTCTTCCCGTTCGACAACACCATCACGACCATGTACCTGTCCGGCAGCGAGGTCGTGCAGTTGTTCGATTACGTGGCGAGCCGCTCGGCCATCCGCGGGTGCAACGCCCAGGCCCAGGTGGCGGGCGCGCGCGCGGTGCTCATGTGCAACCGCTGCGACCTCTCGATGCGGCCCGCGGAGTGGCAGGAGCGCGAGGAGACCCGCGTCGAGGCCGACGCGCTCGGGTGCGCCCTGTCCATCGAGGTCCTGGGGCAGCCGGTGCGCCTGGACGCGCAGTACCAGGCCGCGGTGAACACCTACATCGCGAACGGCGGGAGCGGGTTCAACATCCTCAAGCGCAACACGACCCGCATTGACACGGGGATCCCCCAGCGGGACGCCCTGATTGACCACATGCGGCAGGGGGGGCCGTGCGGCCGGGACCAGGCCTGCGAGTCGGACGCGGACTGCCCGGCGGACTTCCTGTGCGGGTGCGAGGCCCGGTCGGCGTGGGACCCCTCGTCCGGGGCGTGCGTGTCCGCGACGACCTGCCCGTCCGGGACGGGCCGGTGCGTCCCGGCGCAGTGCGTGTCGGACGCGTGGGGGGTCTTCGCGCGGGAGTGCCCGCCGGCCGCGGCGGGGCAGGCGGAATCGCGCTGCTCCTGTGAGCGACGGGCGCGCGCCATGCGGGAGTGCGCGTCGGTCGCGTGTCTGGACGAGGGGATCGGGGCGGCCGAGGACGGTCGCCTGGAGTTGCGGTTGCCGTGAGGGGGACGTTTCGCAGGACCGCGGGTCTCGGGGTTCCCTGGGGCGCGCTGTGCGCCGCGACGATGGGCCTTGCCACCTCGTGCGGCGGGGAGAATCGCGTGGACTGGACGGCACGGCCGGCGTCCATCGCGGTGACGCTGTCGGGAGGCCCCCTCGGAACCGCCGAGGACCCGCTCGACCCCGCCACGGTCCAGACCTACCGCCTGGACCTCGCGGTGCGCTCCGCGGCGTCCGGCGGCCCCATGTCGGACTGGAACGGTTGGGTCCGCGTCTCGGCGCGTCCGGGCCGCGTGACCCTGGGAACCCCGGCCGACGGGGGGGGCGCCCCGGTCGTGGTCGGACAGGACGTGCGCATCGAGGACGGCGAGGCCCGGGGCATCCCCCTGGTCCTCCACGGCGCCTTCGGGCGGGCGGAGGTCTGGGCCGAGGACCTCGGATACGCGCCCCCCGAGGCCGGGCGGACGCCCGCGTGCTCGGACGAGCGGGACAGCGACGGGGACGGCCACGCGGACTTCCCGTGGGACCCTGGATGCCTGGACGCGAGCGACGACTCCGAAGAGGGCGGGACGTACGCCTCGGGGCTTTCCGTCCCCTTGTGGTTCCGGAATCCCTCCCTGGCGCTGGTCCAGGGACGCGGGGCACCGGACCCGTCCGTGTCGCCCTACGTCGGCGAGGTCGTGACGGTGGACACGGGGTTTCTGGTGGTGACGCGCATCACGCGGGACGGGATGACCGTGACGGACCGCGCGGACCCGGGGGGCCACAATCACATCTTCGTTTACAACTTCAACACCCCGCCGGGGGTGCGGGTCTGCGACCGGCTCGTGACCCTCTCCGGCATCGTGGGCGAGTACTACAAGTTCACGGAACTGAACTTCCCGACGTGGGTCCTCGACCCCTGGAGGCCCGAGAAGGGGCCGTGCCCGGTGCCGGAGCCCCCGGTCCTGACCGCGGGCGACCTGAAGAACAAGACCGCGATGGAGGGCCTGGAGTCCGCGCTGGTCCGCGTCGAGGACGTCCTGGTCGGGGACCACCTTGTGAACTGCGACCACGACGGGGACGGGCGCGTGGACTATCGGGACTACGACACGAACGCCTGCTCCGAGGAGTGCCAGTGCCGGGAGGCGTGCGAACAGGACGTGTTGTGCTCGGAAGAGAGCCAGTACCGGGCGTACCGCCAGTGGGTCGTGGCGGTCGGGGGGGCGTCGGGCCAGAAACTGTTGGTCGTGTCGCTGGACGCAGCCCCGGACTACGACCCCTTTGCGCCGGGCCATCCCACGCGAATCCGGAGCCTGACCGGGACCCTGCGGAACATGAGTTTCCTGAAGCCGGCCTGGATCCTGGAGCCCCGGTGCCCGGACGACCTCGTGTTCACGGGCGAGCCCAGGCCCATCGGCGAGACCTGCGTTTCGCCCCGCACGGGCGAGGAAGAGGAGCCGAACTGACATGACGAACCGGTGGTGGATCGCGATCGGGATGGCCCTGTGTGCGGTGCCGGGCGCTTCGCGGGCGTCCGACTTCATGGACACGCGGCTGACCTGGACCTTCGGAGACGACGACGTCCTGCACGACGCGGGCGAGGTCGTTCCGGACAGCCCCCAGGCCGGGATCGGGGACCGCAAGGGTTACGAATTGTTCATGGACAATCTGAATACGAAAACAAAAGGGCGCGAGAACCTGACCCACGTCGCCCTCTACAAGAAGATGGAAGGGTACTGGACGGGCCTGACCACCGAGGCGGGGCTGGTCCTGAAGATCGACCTGGGGAACCTCGCGAACAGCGACAACCCCGGGGTGCGGGACGTCCTGATGGACGACGGGACGTTCCTGCGGGCCCAGTGGTCCTGGCGTCCGGAGGAGGCCGCGAACAACCACGTGGCCCTGACCTTCTTCCCCTTCGACACCGAGCGCTTCCGGATGGGGTACCTGTGGGACATCTCGTGGGGAGGGGGCAACATCTTCAGCACGAACCGCGCGGGTCCGGCGCCGGGCTTCAAACTGGACGCGCGGGTCCGCCTGTCGCCCAGGGCCGTCGGGTACGCCTTCGGCGGGTTCAAGACGGCGCGCGTCCGGCAGGTGGTCGCCCTGGGCTCCGGCGAGGTCAAGGAGATCACGGTCAACGAGATGAACTACGGGGCCCTGGGCGGGCTCGGGGTGGACCTGTGGGACCGGTTCGCGGTGGATTTTGGATTCGGATATTTTCAGCAGGGAACGTTCCCCTTCGAGGGCCTGATCGGGGCCAGGGTCTATTCCGGCGGGATCTCGGGGCGCCTGACCTACCACCACGGGATGCCCATCCAGACCTCGATTGATTACATGCTCTACCGCAACGACCCCAACGTGAACGTGGTCGAGTGGTGGCGCGACCAGTACGAGGCGGGCCGGTTCTCGGCGAGCGTCTCGGTCGAGGGGTCCTACCTGTGGCAGCGCCTGTCCGACATGGACCGGTACGGGACCACCAGGATGCAGCCCGCCTGGGCCGCGGCGGTCCAGGCCAAGTTCAAGCGCGGCTTCTTCCGCGGGCAGGTGGTCGGGCTCGTGCGCAACCTGGAGTTCATCCTGCAGAACGTCCCGAGTCTGACCCCGTTCGTGGCCATGCCGGACAAGAACGTGCGCACGACGCCGGAGTTGTTCTTCGCGGGGACCGTGGACTACTACTTCGAGCGCGCGCACCTGATGCCGTTCTTCACGGCCGGGGTGCAACTGCCCGCGTCCTTCGCGACCCTGGACGACGCCGGCAAGGTCCTCGCGGTCCAGGTGATCCGGGACCAGACGCGGCGTGACCGGCTGCCGCAGGGCTTCGACGTGGACGCCTCGGACTGGCATTCCTGGGTCTATCAGATGCGGGTGGGGGTCCAGTGGGACCTGTCCGACTTCATGAGCCTGATGGCGACCCTCCAGTACGTCCACGACCAGAACCTGACGCGGCTCGCGATTGACGAGGCGGGCGAGCGGCGCGAGTTCCAGAGCCCCCACAAACTCGGCTTCACGTTCCTGGCGCGGGCGAGATTCTGAGGACCCGGAAGGACGGTCGGGAAGGTCACTCCGACAGGTGCACAAGCGACTGCGCGGGCAGGTCCCCGGCCATGAAGTCGTCGAGGACCTGGCGCTGGATGGACGACAGCTTGTAGAACTTCACGCCCATGCCCACGGGGCGCCCCTGGGACTCGCGGGGGTTGATCCAGATCACCTTGGCCGAGACCGTGAATTCGACGTTGTCGGCGGTCAGACGGACCGCGAGGGTGAGCAGGGAATCAATGGGCAAGAGCGACTCGGTCTTGATGAAGAGCCCCCCCTTGCTGAAACTCAGGGTCAGGGCCTCGTAGAACTGGACCGCGTCCTCGAAGACCAGCTCCACCTTCGTGGGCGTCTGGGGGTCCGCCGGATGTTCCAGGAGGCGGAAGACCGGTCGCCGGGGAGCGAGTGTCTTCAGGAACACCTCGACATAGGCCTCGACCTCCCTCAGGCGGGCGGTCAGGACCGGGTCGCCCCGGTGGAGCGGCCGAGAGGCCTGTTCCCGGAGTTCGCGGCGCGTCCGCAGGGCATCGAAGAACCCCCCGACCCGGAGTTCCCCTCCCGCTCCCGTGGTTCCCGCCGGTGGCGTCCCGTCAGCCATGGACGCAGTTCCTCCCCCGGCTCTTGGCCGTGTACAGGTTCTGGTCCGCAGCCTTGATCAGGTCCTCGGGGGTCGCGTGACCCGCCGGATCGAACTGCGCCACGCCGATGCTCACCGTGATCCGGATGTCCTGACCCTCGAACGTGATCACCTTCGCCTCGACCATCTTGCGCAGGGTCTCGGCGAACTCCAGGGCCCCGCGCGCGTCCGTTTCGGGCAGGACGACCACGAATTCCTCGCCTCCGTAGCGGGCGAACAACTCCTCGCGCCGGATGCGCTGCCGGATGACCGCCGCGACCTCGCGCAGAACCACGTCTCCGGTGAGGTGGCCGTACTGGTCGTTGACCAGCTTGAAGTGGTCGAGGTCGAGCATCAGGACGGCCAGGTTGCGCCCGTAACGACGGGCGCGGGCGACCTCCTTGTCGAGGAAGTCCGTGAGGGCCCTCTTGTTCGCGATCTGGGTCAGGCCGTCCGTGACCATCATCCGATAGATTTCCTCGAAGTAGGCGGCCTCGACGTGGTCCCCCATCAGGTACTTGAAGATCGTGTCACCGATCTTGATGTGGACGCCGCTGTCCAGCCGGGCGCGCGGGCGGACCGGCTGGTCGTTCACGTAGGTCCCGTTCGTGCTGTTCAGGTCCGTGATGAATCGCTGTTCCTGGTAGCGCTCGATGCGGGCGTGCTTGCGCGACACCGAGTCGGACGGCAGGACGATCGTGTTCTCGGGGTCGCGGCCGATGGTGATCGTGTCCTCGAACATCTCGTACTTGCGCCCGATGTTGGCGCCGTAAATCACGACGAGACACTCCGTCCCGAGCGAGACCCCCTGGAGGAGGGATCGGACGCTCGTGACCCTCGTGGCTCGCTGGTCGTGCTTCGCCTCGTTCGCCATCCGGGACGTCCCCCATCCCCAGGTTGCAAGAACCCCGAAAGGGTCATCGGACCGGCCGCGGGAAAAGTTTAGGGTACCCAGGCGGCCGCGTCAGATGGGCTCGAACCGGGCCTGGAAGAACCGCAAGGCCGGCGGTTCGTACACCATCCGCAGGCCACGGATGTTATCACGATTCTGGTAGCAGCGGACCACCGCGTCGGCCACGAAGTCCATGTGGGACTGGGTATAGACGCGGCGCGGGATGGTCAGGCGCACGAGTTCGAGTTTCGGGAAGACGTTTTCGCCCGTCACCTTGTCCCGCCCCTTGGACACCGCGCCGCGCTCCATGGCGCGGACGCCGGAAACCTCGTACAGGGCCGCGGCCAGGGCCTGGGCCGGGAACTGCTCGCGCGGGATGTGGGGGAGGAAGCGGACCGCGTCCAGAAAGACGGCGTGGCCTCCCACGGGCTCCACGATGGGGACGCCCGCGCGCAGGAGGCGCTGGCCCAGGTAGCGGACCTGCGAGATGCGGGCGCGCAGGTAGTCGGGGTCGGTGCCCTCGCGCAGGCCGCGGGCCACGGCCTCCATGTCGCGGCCCGCCATGCCGCCGTACGTGTGGAGCCCCTCGTACACCACGACGAGGCTGCGACACCCCTCGTAGATGCGCTCGTCGTTCGTGGCGATGAAGCCCCCGATGTTGACCAGGCAGTCCTTCTTCGCCGAGTAGGCGCACGCGACGGAACACGCGCACAGGTCGCGCAGGATGGCCTGGATGTCGCGCCCCACCTGGCCGTCCTCGCGCTCTCGGATGAAATAGGCATTCTCGGACGAGCGGGTGGCGTCGAGCACGATGGGGATCCCGTGGGGCTTCAGGAACTCGGCGACCGCGCGCAGGTTTTGCAGGGACACGGGCTGGCCGCCGGCCATGTTCACGTCGAGCTCCACGTTGACGAAGGCGATGCGGTCGCGGCCGTGTTCGGCGATGACCCGGTCCAGTTTCGCGAGGTCCACGTTCCCCTTGAAGGGGTGGCGGTTCGTGGGGTCGTGGGCCTCGTCGGCGATCACGTCCACCATGGTGCCGCCCGCGAGTTCCACGTGGGCGCGCGACGTGGTGAAGTACATGTTCCGCGGGACGATCTGCCCCGGCCGGACCAGGACCCGGGCGAGGAGGTGCTCGGCGCCGCGGCCCTGGTGGGTCGGGACCACGTACCGATACCCGAGGACGTCTCGGACCGCCTGTTCGAGATGCTTGAAGTTCTTGCTGCCCGCGTACGCCTCGTCCCCGAGCATGAGCCCGGCCCACTGGTCCTCGGACATGGCCGAGGTCCCCGAGTCGGTCAGGAGGTCAATGAAGACGTCCTCGGACTGGAGCAGGAACGTGTTGTAGCCGGCCTCCCGGATGGCGGCCCGGCGCCGCTCCGCGGACGGGAGGCGGATCGGCTCGACCATCTTGATCTTGTAGGGTTCGACGAGTTGCTCCGTCCCGATGTCGGATTCGACGAGATCGCGTGCGTCCTGCATGGGTCACCTCCTTCGGAAGAGCCACCGGCGCGATGGGCCGACTTGCGGGGCCGGCCTGGATTGCACGGTCTTGTAGCGCGCGTTGCCGGACGGGTCAATAGACGTTTTGCGATGTGGCGCGCGAACGCCGCCGGAGGGTGCCGGGCGGGTTGCGGTAGAATCACGCCTCGCCGTGACCGCGAAGGGCGGCGCGGGGGGGCCTCGGTCCCCCGAGGCCAGGAGGTGGTGATGCCCGGACAACTGGTGCTGGCGTCCGCGTCGCTGCGGCGCAAGGAACTGCTCGAGACGGCGGGCTTCGCGGTGAAGCCGATGCCGTCCCAGGTGGACGAGACGCCCCTCCCGGACGAGGCCCCGGAGGTCTTCGTCAAGCGGATGGCCCGGGGCAAGGTGCTGGCGGTCGTGGAGCGCATCCAGCAGACCCTCTACCCGGAGTCGGAGGCGGCTCGCGTGGACCTCGGGGGGAGGATGACGAGGGAGTCGCCTCTGCGCTGGGTCCTGGGAGCGGACACCGCGGTGGTCCTGGACGGGCGGATCCTGGGCAAGCCCGCGGACCACGAGGAGGCGGCGGAGATGCTCCGGGCGCTCCAGGGGCGGGAGCACCTGGTCACCACGGGGTTCTGCCTGGTGGACATGCGCAAGTCCAAGGAAGGGATCCAGGCAGTCCACACCGTGGTGCGATTCAAGCGGATGAGCCGCCAGGAGATCGAGAAATACCTGAGCGTCGGCGAGTCCATGGACAAGGCGGGGGCCTACGCGATCCAGGGCGTGGGGGCGTACCTCGTGGATTCCATCCAGGGGTCGTACACGAACGTGGTCGGCCTGCCGCTCTGCCAGGTGATCGAGATGATGGAGGAGATGGGCGCCCACGACATCATGCCGTTCGGGTGAGGGAGGGAACCGTGATCGGGGCCGAGGAGATCCGCGCGAACTTGGAGCGGGTGTGGGAGCGCATCGCGGCGGCCTGCGCGCGTGCGGGGCGGGACCCGCGCGAGGTCGGGCTGATCGGCGTGACGAAGACGTGGGGGTCCGAGGTCGTGCTGGCGGCCTGGGAGGCGGGGCTGCGCGACTTCGGAGAGAACTACGTGCAAGAACTGGTCCACAAGGCGCGCGAGGTCGCGGAGGCGGGCGCGACCCCGCGGTGGCACTTCATCGGGGGGCTCCAGACCAACAAGGTCAAGGCGGTCGTGGGGCTGGTCCACAGCGTGCACTCCGTGGACCGGGAATCCCTGGTGCGGGAACTGGGACGCCGGGCCGGCGCCGGGCGAGCGCTGGAGGTCTTCGTGGAGGTCAACACGGGCGGCGAGCGCCAGAAGTCCGGGGTCGCGCCGGGGGAGGCTCGGGCCCTGTGCGCGCGGGTGCTCGAGGAACCGGGGCTCCGGCTGGTCGGGCTGATGTGCGTGCCGCCGTTCTTGCAAGACCCGGAGGCGTCGCGGCCTCACTTCCGGGAACTGCGGGGGCTGCGCGAGCGGCTGAGGCGCGACCTCGGGGTCGGCGAGGGGGTTCTGTCCGGGCTCTCGATGGGGATGTCCCACGACTTCGAGGTCGCGATCGAGGAAGGCGCCACGGTGGTCCGGGTCGGGACCGCGCTGTTCGGGGAGCGGAAGGGAAGGGCGTGAGGGCCGAGCCGGGATGAGGGCGGAAGCGGGTTGAGTCCAAGACCATCACGACCGGCGGCGCCGGCGGTCGAGGCAGCCTTCCTGGCCGTCGTCTTCGGGTTGTTGACCCTGTACTGCTATCGTCCCAACTGGGACATTGACATCTACTGGCACATCAAGGCCGGCGAGTGGATCGCCTCGCACGGGGCGATCCCGGACCGCGACGTGTTCTCGGCCGTGGACCAGGACCGGCCCTGGACTCCGTTCCAGTGGCTGTACGAGGTCCTGGTGTACGAGGTCGAGGCGCGCGCGGGCTTCCCGTTCATCCGGGCCTTGCACGCGGCCCTGTTCCTGGCGGCGTTCGCCGGGTGGTACCGCACGTTCCGGCGGGAGGTCCCGGGGCGGGTGGTCGCGGCGTTGTTGCTGGTGGTGGCCGTGGTCCTGTCCGAGGACCGGCTTCGCGTGCGACCCGAGGCGTTCAACTTCTTTTTCTTCGCGCTGTTGCTGCCGGACCTGCTGGCGCCGGGCCTCGGGTGGGCGGCCCTGGTCAGGATGGGGGTGGTGGCCGCGTTGTGGGCCAACCTCCATGCGGGCGGGGCCCTGCTGTTGCCCCTGTGCGCGCTGGCGCTCCTCCTGGGTCGGGGCCTGGCCTGGTGGGCGGGGAGGGGTGGCGCGGGGGAGGGGAGGGCGGTCGGACTCGGCGACCTCCGGGCGGACGCCGCGCGCCTGGCGGTCGCCACGATCCCGATGCTTCCGATGCCGGGGTTCCTGCGCGGGGTCTATACGGCGTTTTCGATGTATCAGGAGAGTGCGGTCCTGATCCCCGAGTGGCATCCGCCGGCGGCCTACTTCTTGCCGGAATTGTCGGGGCGGTTCACGGCGCACCACGCGGTGTGCGGCGCGTTCCCGTACCTGTTCCTGTTCCTGGTGGGCGGGCTGGTGATCCGGGACTTGGTGCGCCTGGGCTGGCGGGACGCGCTGACCCGGAGGGACGCGGGCCTGTGGGCTCTGACCGGGGGCCTCGCCCTTCTCGCGGTCCAGTCCGCCCGGTTCGTCTATCTGGACGCGGTCGCGGCCTTCCTGCTGGTGATGATTCATCGCGAGCAGGTGGGTCGCGCGGTGGCCTCGATGGGGTGGAAGATCGGGCTCGTGGCGGCGGGAGGGGTCCTGGCGGGGATCTCGTTCGAGTATTCCGTCCTGACGCAGAGAGGGGGCCTGGACCGTGCGGTGAGGCTCCTTCCATACGACCACGAGCCCGGGGAGTTCCCGGAGGCGGCCTCGGATGCGATCGCCGGGATGGGGTTGCGCGGGCGGATCTTTCACTTCACGCGGTGGGGCGGATATTTGATCTACAGACATTATCCCCAATGCACGGTCTTCACGGACGGGCGAGGGAACTTCACGCCGGAGGAGCGGGACGACCTCGTGCGGAGCCACCGGCCCTTCGAGCGGGACGAGGCCCTCGAGGAGGCGTGGAAAAAGTACCGCTTCGACATCGTGGTCTTCCCGCCGCCGGTCTTTCCGCTGTTGACGTGGGATCGGGACCGGTGGATGCTCGTGTACCGGGACGAGGTCGCGGAGGTCTTCCTGCGGCGCGGCGCGGGGAGCCGGGAGAACGAGGCCCGGGTCTTGCGGTACTGGGCGCAAATGGGCCTGGACACGAGGGGAGGGGTCGAGGCGTTCCAGACGGAATACGAGCGGGTTCTTGGGGGCGAGTTCCTGGCTCGGGAGGAGGTGCGCCACCGGGCCCTGTCCGCCCTGGAACGGACGCGCAACCCGGACCGCGAGGTCCGGGCGTCGGGGTTGTACGACCTCGCGATGATCTGGTTTGCGGCCGCGCGATACCGGCTGGCGGAAGCGGCGTTGGATCGGGTGCTGGACATGGGCTTCCACCACAGCACGGCGTCGCTGTATGTTGCGTGGAGCCGCTACCTGGTCGGGGACGAGGACGGGGCGCGGCGGGCGCTGTGGGAACTGGTGATGCCCACGGGGGAGCGCGCCCTGCACCGGGACCGGGGGCCGCTGAAATGGGCGGGGTACAAGATCCTGGGGCTGCTGTCGCGACGGCTGGGCCTTCCGGAGCCGGAGAGCGGGCGGGAAGGGGAGAAGGAGTGAAGAATGGGGCGGCCAGGGCGCAGTGCCGGCAACCTCCTGCCCCCGGCCCCCGCGGGGCCTCCCGCCGACCACCTGCCGGCCGACACACCCATCCCGCCGCGCAACGCATCCGTTGCGCGCCCACCTGTCCCACCCTCGGGTGGCCGCCGCGGTCCGTTGCATGCCACGGACCCCGACGACCGGGTCTGTCGGTTCCTCTATCGAGAGTTCTCAAGAAGCGTTACACACGGACCCAAATCAGCCTCCCAATCCCGCAACACCTTGGA
>DYKK01000455.1 GCA_020722625.1 Anaeromyxobacter dehalogenans | reverse complement strand
GGAGGGCGTGCCTCGGATGGCACGCCCGATAGATGGGGGGGGGAAGTCGCGGCTCCAGGGCGGCGAATCGGTAGGTGGTCGTCTTGAAGTGACTTCACGGAATTGCGGAATCTGGTGGCGAATTGGGGACCACATGGGCGACCCTCCTCAACGGCCCGGCAGGAACGAGGGATACAGTGTCACGTCCCGGTCCGCGTACGCCGGGTCCAGCGTGAACTGGGCCTGGCCGCTGGCCGACGACGTCTTCCGGGAGGCCAGGACGACGGCCGTGGTCCCGGCCCCGATGACCACGGCCCCCACCGCGGTCCAGAACCACCAGGTCTCGTAGAACGCCTGTCCCTCTTCCTCGCGTTCCTTCGTCGGGACAGGCCCCGCGGGGATCGGGACCTCCATCGGGGCCAGGGTCAGGGCGAGGGCCACGGTCTTCCCGGGTTCCACGTCCACGGCCTGCATCTTCTCGTCGAAGCCCACGCGCGCGGCCCGGATCACGTAGCGTCCCTTCTTGAGCCGCAGCGTCACGGGCGAGACCCCCACGAAATCGCGATCCACATAGATGTCCGCCCCGGGCGGGGTCGTCTCGACGTCCACGCGGGCCAGGACCGTCTCGGGCAGGGGCTCCGGTCCCAGGGCCTTCTCGAGGGCGAGGGCCAGCAGGTCCGGCACCTTGTCGCGGACTTCCGTGCCGCCTTCCGGCGACCGGGTCTCCTTCGTGCGGACGTCCACGAATCGCACCTGGACCTGGAACCGTCCCTCGGCCTCGGACACCTCGGTGTACAGGACGGCATCGGCCCCGCGGGAGGCCCCGATCGCGGAGAGACACGCCGCGTCGAAGTCCACGCATTCGGCGTCCACCATCAGGTCCATCGGGTCGGACTCGGGGACCGGCAGGATTTCCAGGGCGGGGTACTTGCGGAGTTTCTCGGACACCTGGCCGGTGAGGCGGTCCAGTTCCTCGGGGTCCAGCCGGTTGCTCGTCACCCGCAGGGGGAGAATCTTCGTCCGGGGTTGTTCCTGGGCCAGGAGCCGGGTGGGAACGACCCCGGCGGCGACCAGAACGGCCAGAACCAGCAACCCGCATCGTCCTCGACTCGGTCTCATCGCGGACCCTCAAGCATGAGACTGTCGAGTATAGTAGAGGCGACCCTGCGGGAAGTCAAACCGATGGATGCCAGGAAGGGGGAGAGACACGGGCGGTCGCCCGGGGGGTCGCGAGTGGCCTGGCGGGTCGCCCTGGGGGCCGCGATGGTCGCCGGCACGCCGGGCTGCGGCTCGGTCACGGCCTACCTCCAGGGTCCCGCTCCGCCGGCGGCCCTGCCCGACCCGGAGGTCCGCCTCGTCGTCCGGACACGCACGGAGGACGGGGCCTGGAGCGCGGGCCGGGTGGCGTTCGCGCTCCCCCGGTCCGAGGTGGGACCCTCCGGGGAGGGGGGACGGCCGGTGGACCCCGACCGGCCGCCGATCGAGGTGCCGGGAACCGTGACCCGGGTCGTCCGGGGTGTCGCGCCGCGCTGGGGGTTTCGCATCGAGGTCGAGACTTCGGAGCGGGGCGGCATTCTCGAGGTCGCGACGTTTCGCGAGATGCCGGACCTCGACCTGAAACCGGGGGATGTCGCGACGCTCGTGGCCCGGACCGGGCGCGGCGGGGTCCACGTGGAGGTTCGCGACGAGGCGGGCGAGGTGTTCGGGATGTTCATGGGAAGTGGGGCCCCCGACCCGGCCGGCGGAGTCGAGACGCACGCGATGAGCCGCGAGACCTACCAGGAAGTCCGGTGCGCGGAGGACCTGTGCCTGCGGACCGACTCGCACCGGGCGGTGCGTGTGCGTCCGGGCCCGGTG
>DYKK01000063.1:3834-12326 GCA_020722625.1 Anaeromyxobacter dehalogenans | reverse complement strand
CAACACCTTGGAATCGCTCAAAGGATCAAGGTTTCTATTCACCGCCCTGGAGCGGCGACCACCAGTCGCCGTCTGTGTCAAACGGCGAGGATGCTTGTGCCGGCGATTGTCCGACGGAGGTGAACGGCGGTTCGAAGCTGGTCCACGATCCGGCGTCCCGACCTGGGAAGAACGATGCAACACCTTGATGGGTCGTGGTGTCGTGCCAACCGCGGCTCCAGATCAGGAACGGGGGCCTCGCGTCACTTCCACTCGTACTCGGCGTGCATCGCGCGGATGAGTTCCAGTTTCCCGATCAGGAACTGGAGGTCGTGGAAGAGGTACTCGGCCCGCAGCTTGTCGAGGGTCAGGTTCGGGACCTGGGCCGCCGGCTTGTTGGTCAGCCGCTCGCACTCCTGCTTCTGGTCCTCGGTCAGGGTCTTGTTCACGTTCTCGTCGAAGCAATCGAAGATCACCTTGCACTGATAGACCAGGTCATAGGCCGGGTAGTAGCCCCCGTCCGGAAGCCGATAGGCCTGATAGACGCGGCCCGAGAAGCGGTCCTCGCACGCGACGACCTCGGCCCCGGCCGGCGGGGTGATCGTGTACTGGTTCCCCTTCAGCCAGATGCGCGTCGCGTCCAGGAACGAGCGGTCGTAGTTGTCAATCAGCAGCGACATCCCGTAGTACGCGGCCAGCATCGGCACGCGGTAGCGCGTGGTCGGGAAGATGTAGAGTTCCTCGGGCTCGACCGGCTTGCCGTTCAGGGCCGCGAATCCCTGGGCCCGCAGGTCGGGACCGCAGGGGTCCGCCGGGTCCTCCGGGTGCGGGGCCCGCACCACCTTCGTCGCCTTGTCCGCCTTCTCGTCCACGACCCCGCAGTAGAGGGTGGAGCAATCCAGGTGCCGGCCCCCGAACGCCACGTACTCGCGCGGGGCAAAGGCCACGGGCCCGACCTTGTTCTTGGTCTGGTACGTGTGCTCGAGCACGCACCAGCCGTAGCGCGAGGCGTTGTTCGCCATCAGGCCCCCGAACAACTCGTTCACCTCCTTGCGGAACACCGTGCCGAAGTTGACCAGGTACTTCTGCGTGTCGGCGTCGGTGTCCACGCCCGCAAGCGACACCTCCGGGTCGGCCAGGGCCTCGAAGGCCGCAATGCGGTCGTAGATCGCCCCCGCGGACACCACCACCGGCAGGTATCCGTTGTAGTCCCAGTACGGGTACACCGGGCGCGCGCCGTCTTCCTCGAGCATCACGACCTGGTTCAGGTAGTTGTTCATGTTCACCTGGTCGAACATCTCGTACCGCTCCCGGTACTGGTTGTACCCGTAGGTCGTCGCGGCCGGCCGCCCGAAGGCCCCGGCCAGGGTGTTGAACGCAAGGTACGAGGCCATGGCTCCCGCCTTGCCGCCGTTCAGGTCCTCCTCCCAGCGCCGGCCGAACCGCTTCTTCCAGAAATCGTTGTGGTTGAACTCGGTGTACCCCAGAACCCACCACTGGTATTGCGAGCGCAGGTTGAGGAACAGGCGCGTCACCCAGTTCGAGTAGTACGACGGCCAGAAGGTCGGGTCCTGGTGCCAGTAGCCCGCGAAGACCCACCAGGCCTCGTAGGTCTCGGCGATCGATGACGCGATCTCGAACGGGTCCACGCCCTCGTCCCACACGTCCACCGTGGGCAGGAGCCCGGCCAGTTCGTCGCCGCCGAAGCGGTAGGGCACGACGGTCTCGGGCACGCTGCACCGCAGCCCCTCGCGGAACCGCTTGCACACCCGGCCCTGACCGCAGTCCGCCCCCTCTGCGCCGCACGCGGCGCCCAGGACGTCCGCCTTCTTCACGTCCTTGCGGGCGTACATCGCGGCCACGTCGCCCCACAGGTTCGGATACTCGGTCGGGTGGATCACGTAGAGCAGACGCCCGAGCCCTTCGCCCCGGTTCTTCAGGGAGGGGACGTTGCCCGGGTCCTCGCGCGTGGGGTCCGCGTCCGCGTAAGCCTGGTACCCGGTCGTGTCCGGGGCGGTCTCGAAGACCTCCATCAGCCCGCCATAGACGTACTTGATGGCCGCCTTGTCGTACAGCCCGATCCCGTGCCACGGCAGGTTGAACTTGAAGAAGTAGTCCATGACCGACGTGTACTGGAGTTCGCGCATCCCGGCCCCGACGGACTTCCCGTCCGGGGTGACGCCGCGGGCCTGGTCCTCGCTCTCCCCCCACAGGGACACCGGCTCGAACCCGCCGCCCGCGGCCGGCTTGACCTTGAGCCGCCACCAGTCCGCGGGGAAGTTCAGCGCGTCCGTGGACGCCTCGAAGTTGTGGCGCAGGCCCACGTTGTGGCCGACCTCGTGCAGCGCGACCCCGAGGTAGATCGCCTTGTAGAGTTCCTCGGCGAACTGGTCGCGCAGCCCTTCCAGGGTCGCGATCGTCGCGGCCTGCGTGAAGTGCAGGTCCGGGTCCTGCGTGTCCAGTTCGAACGGCGTCGAGATGAAGGTCTTGTTGTAGCCGTACGGGTTCGACTGGTTGATGTACGCGAAGCGAGCCCTCAGTTGCTCGGTCAGGGCCGCGACGGTGCAAGGATTGTCCGTCGTGAACGCCGAGAAGTCGTAAACGACCCGCGGTTCGCCGGGCTTCTGGGCCTGCTCGTCCGCCTTCTGCTTCAGGGTGTCGCAGACGGCCTTGTCCATCTTGTCCTTGTAGAAGGACGACAGCCGGATCAGGGCCCCGTCCCAGTACTCCGCGCGGTCCAGGGCCCGTTCGCCGTCGGCCCGGAGGCGCTCCTGCTGGCGCCGGAAGACCCCGCCCGCGTGCGCCCAGGTGCGCGGGGCGTAGCGCTCGCGCTGGTCGTCGGTCAGGGCCGGGTACCGGTCCCCGACCCGCGGGTCCTTGAACAGGAGTTTGATGTCGTCCCCGATGAGGAGGGCCTCGATGTCCGGGTGGTTCGCGAGCCGGTTCAGCCGGGCCTGGGTCACGTTCTGATCGGTCTTCTGGAGGCCCGTCTCGTCGAGCGCGGCCTGGACCTCGGCCGACACCAGGGACGACGCGACGGCCTGGGCCTCCTCGTCCGTGTACCCCTGCCGCCAGTAGGTGTCGCGCAGCCGGTCGTACTTGACCTCGTTCGAGATGTAGCGCGCATCGGCCAGTTCGCGGAAACTGCGCGTCCCGGCGAGGAACTCCAGGCGGTTGAGGGCCCGGTTCGCGCCCTCCCGCATGGCCGCCACGTAGATGTACGCGGTCGCAGTGACGATCCGGCCCGACAGCGGGTCGGCCGACATGGGGCCGAAGCCGTACAGGCCGACCTGGGTGGGTCCGGTCACCGCGTGCAGGAAGTTGTACCGCAGGTCCCCGACGCGCTTGGGCTCGTCCGTCACGTTGCACGGTGCGTCCACGCCGGCGGTCACCGCATTCTCGCCCTGCCGGGCCAGTCTCGCCTGGTACTCCTTGAGGTTGTTCTCGCACATCACGAAGACGTGCTCCACGCCGAACGCGGAGGGGTCCTGGCCCGTGACGGACCGCACGACCGCATCGAAGGCCTCGCTCCATTGCCGCGCGACCTCGTTCGCCTCGGCGACCAGGTCGTCCGGGTAGCCCTCGTTCAGGTAATAGACGATGGGCCGCACGCCGGTCACGTTCCCCTGCGCGTCCCGTTCGAAGATATCGAAGGCGTAGGCGTACCGGAGCATCCCAGAATATGTGTATCCGTAATACTTGTCCCACGTCGCGCGCTCGCTCCGGAAGAACCCGAAGCGGGCCTGGTCGTAATCATCGTGGACGATGGGCCGGTAGGCCGCCTCCCGGGTCGGGTCCACGCGCAGGAAGGCGTGGCGCTCGCGGATCCGCTCGGACACGCATTCCAGGATGCCGCCAGCGTACCACGGATAGAACCAGCAGAGCGGGATCTCGCCGAAGCCCTCGTACATCTCCGTCGGGACCGTCAGGAGCCAGTCGTCCGTGAAGTGCATGTAACCGTTCTGGAAATCAAAATAGGGCTCGAGGTCCGGCGATGCGGCCTCGTCCTTGAACACGACCGCGGTGGCGCCCAGGTCGCTCTGGCTCGGGTGCGCGAAGTTCGACATCTGGTTCGCGCCCCACTCGACCCGCATGTACTCGCGCTCGAACCACATCCGGTCCGTCTCGTTCTCGACCCGGACGTTCGTCCGCTCGCCGGTCAGGGGGTTGTACTCCCAGATCACGTCCACGTGGTTCTCGATCGGGAACGCGAGGAGCGGCGCGTTCTTGTCCATCCACACGGGCCGCCCCTTCCACAGGTAGTCGCCGTTGCAGTCGCAGGGCACGGTCTCATCCAGTCGGTCCCCGTCCGCGTCGCAATACACCCGGTCCGCGGCGCACTTGAGTTTCACGTCCACGTCGTGGCGCGGGCTGTCGTTGTATTCGCCCTCGGTGAAGGTGTAGATGCGATAGAAATACAGGAACTTCTCCTGGACCTCGAAGACCCCGCGATCGAGCGGTCCCTGGTGCCCCACGAAGGTGTAGGCCGAGGCGTACGGCGCGTCCACGACGGTCCAGCGGTAGTACCACTCTCGGCGGCTCCCGTCCGCGTTGTACAGGAGGTCCGCCTTGCTCACCAGGTTGTGCTGCACCCGGTCCACCGTGCCGACGCTCTGCGCGCATCCGGAGGCCAGGAGCGCCGCCGCCAGCACCGGAAGGGCCGCCCTCAAGAGGTTCTTCGACATCGGAAATCCTCCCTGGAAGAGGTCTGATCCATTGCGATTCGTGGTCCTCATGGCGCCCTCCTCAGATCTGCATGGCGTTGAAGGCGTCCCACAGCCCGCGCACGAGGTCGAGGGTCTCGATCACCTCGCGCAGGTCCTGCTCGACGCCGGGTTTGTCCGCTTCCGACGCCGCCTCCCACTGCGCCTTCAGGGCGTTCGCCCTCTGGATCAGGACGATGTTGGGCTGGAACCAGCCGGGGCCGTAGTTCGTCCCCCACGCGACGTAGGTCTTGCCGCCGAACGGGTCCGTGAACTTCTCGGGCGCGATCCCCGACGAGGCCGCGACCTCCAGGCACGTCTGGCTCCCCTCCAGGCAGATCGAGAAGGAGTCCAGGAAGGAGGGGTCGAAGGAGGCGGGCAGGTACGCCATGCCATAGACCAGGGCGTACAGCTTCAGCGTCAGGTTGTTCATCGAGGGCTCGACCACGGGCGTCGCCGGGTCCGGGTCCACCGGGGTCTGGTAGGGCGCGGGGGTCATCGTGTAGACCGCTGAGTTCTTCGCGTCGAAGTATGCCCGCCGCGCGGCCCGTCCGTCCTGGACCACCCAGGCGGCGCGGCTCAGGTCCCCGGTCACGATCCCGCCGAAGATGTCAATCAGCTGGCGCGGATACATGGTGTTGAACCCCATCGAGGTCCCGACCCCGATGTCCAGCTGCTCGCCCACGTAGTTCGACGTGAAATAGACGGTGGAGTCGGTCAGGGTCATGATGGCCGCCAGTTTCTCCCAGAACGAGCCGATCCACAGTGCGTGGTCGTAGTAGTTGTACCCCGCGGTGTCCGCGAAGACCGTGTAGGGGTACTTCCCTTCCCCGAGCGGGATTCGCAGGAGGTCGTCGCCCGCGACGTTCGCGTCGTAACTGATGTTGCGATAGACGTTCGTGGCCGGGTCCTTTCGGAACGACCCGGGCGCGGGCGAGGTCAGGGCGTTCGCGAGCGTCTCGAACGCCTCCTCGGACGCCCGCCGCAGGGACCACCCCATCATCCGGGCGTTCGCCCAGACCCCGCGCCAGCCGTACCCCTTCAGGATGTGTCCGAACAGGGCGTAGTACATGGCCGCGTCCTGCATCGGGTCCATGTAGCGGCTCAGGATGCGCGAGAAGTAGGACATCGGGTCCCCGTGCAGCCCGAACCCGTAGCGCTCGCGCTTGAAGGCGTCCATCAGGTAGTACTCGGTCAGGGAGATTCGGAAGTTGTGCATGATCTCGACCGGGTCCATCCCCGTGTCCCAGGTGTAGCAGCCCATGTTTCCGCCGTACTCGTCGCCGCAGAACTTGTACGGCACGATGACGAACGACCAGTCGCGCTGCTGGCGGTAGTAGTTGTCGTTCATCGCGTGTTCGAGCTCGATCCACCGGTACGGGACCGCGGCGCGGTTGCGCGAGAAGTCCCGGACCCTCCCGTCCGGCAGGGTGATCTTCTGGGACCGGTTCGCGTCCACGCCCAGGTAGTTCTGCAGGAAGTACAGCTGCGAGAAGTACACCCCCCACGACCAGTACGAGGAGTCGAGCATGTCGGACATGTTCGTGTCCGTGTAGCCATACGCGCGCGCGTACTTGTAGAGGTTCTGGGTCAGGGTGCTCAGGTCCTCGTACACGTCCATCAACTGACCGTACCCGAAGCGGATCGCCGCCTTGTCGTACTTCCCGATCCCCAGCAGGTCCGAGTTGAACCGCTGGCCGTAATCCATGACGGTCGAGTACTGGAACATCGTCCGGCTACGCGCCGCTTCGTTCGGGGTCAGGCCGGGACGCGGGATCAACTGGCGGACCACCGGGTCGTCCGGCACGACCATCGGCGTCTCGACCCTCGCGCCGCCCTCGTAGCACAGCCACTCGTCCCCCTGGCAGACCTGGCCCGGGCCGCACTCGCCGCGCAGGCCGCAGCGCTTCAGCTCGACGCACTTCCCGCCCACGCAGTCGTACAGGTCGGGCGAGCCGCAGTCGGTCGCCTTCGAGCACGAGGTCTGGTAGGCGACCTGGCAGACGCCACCGGCGCAGCGCTGGCCGAAAACCCCCTCGCACTCCTCGTCAATCGTGCACGGAATCGGCTCCTTCTCGCGCACATCGAAGTACTCGTCGAAGTAGTTGAACAGGTCCGCGGACCCCTCGAAGTTGTGGCGCAGCCCGACCGTGTGGCCGACCTCGTGCTCGGTCACCGCCTTGTAGAACCGCTGCATGATGGCGGTCGCGAGCCGCTGGCCGTCCCGGAAACAGCACCGGTTGCCGTAGTCGTTCGCGTGGTCGAGCGGGTCCCAGTCCGCCGGGCACTCCGGCCGCGGGTCGCCCGGGGCGCACGACCATTCCTTCGCCTGGCCCAGGATCCCCTCGTCGTTGAAGTCCGCGAAGCAGTAGTTGTGGCTCGACAGCAGTGCCTGGCGCTCGCGTTCCTTCTTCACGACCTGGTCCAGGGTCGCCCACGTCAGGGGGGACAAGGACTGCGCGTCCGCGGCCGAGTAGGCGTCCCCGGGCAACAGCCTCCCTCCCGAGGCCGCCCACTTCACCTCGTCGGTGATGAGCATGTCCTCGAACGGGGTGCCCCGCAGGGCCTCCAGGCGGTTGCGGCCCGCGCTCGGGTCGCGCACGGGCAGGCCGCTCATGACCTGCTTCTGGAGGTTCTTGTCGCGGACGACCTTCAGGATCTCGTTCAAGATTTCCTGATGGGTGATCCCGGACCCCTGGTGGGACACGCCGGGGGCGGTCTCCGCGGGGCCGGTCGCCATCCCCGGGTCCGCGGCGCTCGCCGGGACCTCGGTCAGGCCCGACGCGACCTTGCCCTGGGTCTTCCCGTTCAGGTAGTCGCGGATCCGCTGGCCGGTCACGTAGTCCTGCGTGTCCAGCCGCCCGCTGAGCAGTTCGAACAGGTCGCGGTAGAGGGCCCCGTAGAAATAGATGTAAGCCCCGTAGATGTTCGCGGTCCCCCAGAAGACCTCCCCCGTGTCCGGGTCCGCTGCGCTCGGCCCGTACCCGAGTGGGCTCGCGATCTGCGCGTCCGGAATCCAGTAGATCATGGAATAGCGCGAATCACCGATCTTCTTCATGGCCTGGGCCTGGGCCAGCCTCTCGGCATCGTTCATCTGGTCCGCCCGAAACAGGCCGTCCACGCAAGGATTGAAAATCGGAAGACCTTCGGCCGGCGGGGTCTGGACCTGGACCCACGGCGCGTACCGGTCCGACGCGAACTGGTCATCCGACGCGGGGTCGTACTGGTTGCGGCACAGAACGAACATCTCGGGCAGGCTCGCGCGGATCGCCTCGTAGCGTTCCCAGTCCACCCGGGGCTTGTACCCGACGCACCGGCCCGCGGCCTCGCCGCTGAACGAATCGGTGAAGTAGCAGGTCACGTCCCCCCGCGCGAAGGCCGGAACCGCGACCACCCGCTGCGGCGTGAAGTCCGCGGTCAGGTACGTCCCGGAGGCCCCGCCGCCGACCTCCTGATACCCGCTGCTCCCGCCCGGAGGCAGGTTCGAGAAACGCAGGCCGCCGTTCACCGACAGGTCGAGGGGCTGGCTGGTCGCGTTGATCACGCGCAGGCCCGACACCCGCTGGGCCGGCGCCGTGGACACGATCAGGCCCGACCCGGTGAGGACGAAGGTCGTCACCTCGTTCCCCCGGCACACGAAGCCGTCGTGGGTCGCCTGGCCCGCCGCGACCTGGACCGCGCTGTCCGAAGCCTGAAGGACCCGGTACGCGGGGGCGGCCGGGTCGTTCGTGGTCACGGTCCGCGCCACGCCGGCGGCCACGGCGTTCCCTCCGATGGTCAGGTCCACCGGGTCCTGCGCGAGGTTCAACA
>DYKK01000063.1:0-3734 GCA_020722625.1 Anaeromyxobacter dehalogenans | reverse complement strand
CATCCCCTTCTCCTCCCACAGGTAGAGCCAGGCCACCGTGTCCTTGAAGGCCTCGCTCCAGGATTTCACCACGCCGAGGTTCGCCTTGTGGAACTCTTCGGGGGTGTTCGCAGACTCGTGATACACGAGGGGACGCAGGCCGCGCTGCGTGTAAGGCTTCGGCGTGCGCAGGACGCACGTGCCCCGGGTGAACCAGTCCGCGGCCTTGCAGAACTCGCGGCTGCCGTCGCGGTTCGTCGTGTCGCAGCCCGTGTCCTTCAGGTCCTTGAAGCAGGGCTTGGGCTGGCTCTCCGCCGCCTGGACGTCCACCTCGTCCATGGTGTCGCGCCAGATGTTCCAGCGGTTGATGTACGAGACGCGACCGGACTCGTTCACGCCCCAGTCCTCGTCGTAGGCGTTGCGCTCGGTCAGGAAGTATCCGAAGTACTGCTGCTGGTCCTCGTTGTGGAAGCGCAGGGGCTCGTAGTCGTTGTTCGGGTCCACCTTGCGGAAGGCGGTGCGGAACTTGATCAGGGCCGAGGCGCAGTCCCCGGTCGAGATGCCGTAGATGTCGCACGAGCCGGTGCTCGCCGGGGTCCCCCAGGTCTTGGTCACCACGTCAATGTAGTCCGGGGTCAGGGTCGGGGCGTCCGGGTTGTCGGCCTCGAAGGTCTGGACGTAGTAGTCCACCGCCTTCTGCTCGACGATCCGGGCCATGAAGGTGAAGTCCTGGACCAGGTTCTTCGCCCAGTTGACCCGGATGTAGCGCCGCTGCCACCACTTGCGGTCGGTCGTGTTTTCCTCGAGGACGTTGGACTGCTCGCCGGTCTGGGCGTTGTACTGCCGCTGCACATCGAAGTGGGACACGATCTCGAACGCGGCGACCGGCTGGCCGACGTACACCTCGACGAAGCAGCACGTCTGGTCGGGATTCCCCGCGTTGTCCTTCCCGTCCACACACTGGTACTGCTCGCTCTCCCGCGTGAGGCAGGCGTCGTCCCAGTACTTGAAGAGGCGCTCGACGCGCCACTTCTCCTCGGAGCCCTTCACGTACTCGCTGACGGGATAGACGACGAGGGCCTTCTCCTGGATGTCGAAGAGGACCTTCCCCGTCTGGCCGAAGTTCGTCTCGCCGATGAACGTGAAGGCCGCGTTGTACGGGGTGTCAATCACCGTCTGGGTCATGTACCAGACGCCGGCGAAGAGTTTCTTCTCGACTTTGTCGTGCTGGGTCCGGTCAATCGGCCCCACGTCCGTGGCGCACCCGGCCAGCCACGCGAGCAACCCGAGCCCGGTCAGAACCCGCAAGCCCTTCATGGTCCGCACCTCCCACCAAGGAATCCCGACGGTCCCCGAGCCACCGTCTCCTCGAAAAAGACGGCGTCTTATACCCGCTTCCGAAGAAAAGTAAAATGGAATTTGTGCCCATCCGGTCCCCATCGCGCGGGCCCGCCTCTCCGCCGACCCGATCGCGCAGGCATTTAGCAAGAACCGGGCCATCCGTTTTGAGGCCGTTTCACGCGGCCGCGAGCGTGGACTGCACCGTCGTCCTGTCGAGGAGCATTGCATCGATCCGCCATCCATCCCGACTCAAAAAGAAACTCGACGCGAACCTGAAGCCGCGGGTACCTGGACAGGGTCAGGAACAGGGGCAGGAACAGGGGCAGAGGGCAGGTTCAGAGACAGTGTCAGTGTCACGTTGGTCGCGATGGACGGAGCCATGACGGCGAATTTTGGAACCGGTTCGACCGCGTCCCCGGGCAGGTCCACGAGAGTCCCGATGAAACAAGGGGGGCCACGCGGGGGCGCGACCCGTGCCGCCGGTCGTTGACGGTGTCAGGATCCTGACGGTTCGCGGGCGAGACGGGCCAGGGGGCTGTCCGCGAACGGTTCGTCGCCCCGCTCGAAGTCCGGACGGTAGAACTCGCTCGCCTCCGGCGCCTGGACGAGGGCGTTGTCGAACCCCATGCGCTCGAGGAGGGTGATGGCCCGATGGTACTCGCCGTGGTGGAGGGGCCGCGACAGGAGCGGGTCCGTGCGGGCGCGGTGGGCCGGAAAATACTGGGACATCAGGGCCAGTCGGACGCCCGTCCCGAGCGCGTCCCGCAGGAAGGCCAGGGATTCCCGCAGTCCCGCGAGGTCGTTGGGCAGGACCAGGAGCCGCACGATCAGGCCCCGCCGGATCGTCCCGTCCGGGGCGTGCTCGTTGTCCACGCCCACCTGGCGGGCCATCTCGACGATGGCCGCGCGCGAGGCCGCGACGTACCCCTCGGCCCCCGACAGGCGCCGGGCCGTGTCGTCGTCCGAGTACCGCAGGTCCGGCAGATAGACGTCCACCACGCCGTCCAGGAGGCGCAGGGCCTCGACCGAGTCGTAGGCGCTCGTGTTGTACACCAGGGGGACGCGAAGCCCGCCCGCGACGGCGAGGGAGTGGGCCTCAACCGCCCACGGAGTGACATGGGACGGCGTGACCCAGTTCAGGTTGTGGCATCCCAGGGTCTGAAGCCGCAGGGCCTCCTTCGCGATCGCCTCCGGCGGCGAGGGGGACGCCCGCCTCATGCGCGTGCCCTGGCTGATCTGGTGGTTCTGGCAGTACCGGCACCGGAGGTTGCACGCCCCGAAGAACAGGGTCCCGGACCCCCGGGTGCCCGAGACCTCCGGCTCCTCCCCGAAGTGGGCGGTGGCCGCGGCGAGGACCGCGTGCGGTCCCATCCGGCAACGCCCCCTCTCGCCCCCGAGCCGGTCCACGCGGCACTCGTGGGGACACAGGCGGCAGGGAGACGCGAGGTGAAGCAGGGCTCGTGCCCGTTCCGTAATCTCGGGGGGGGACGGACGCGGGACAGGTCCGTGGGAATGCGCGCGTGCGACGCTCACCGGCGCGTCAACTGTTCTGGCAGGCCAGGATCTGTTGCATGCACTTCGAGAGGATGCAGCCCTGGTCCCCCGTGGGACAGTTCTTCTCCATGCACGCCCCGATGTCGAAGAACGCGACCTGGGCGTCGTAGGTGCCCTGGCTGAAGCAGTTCCCGGCGCAGGTCTCGTCCGGGGGATTGCCGCACCCCTGGACACACTGGAGCATGGCCGCGCACCCCAGGTTCCCGGTCTTGGTGCAGGGCTGGTTTTCCGTCTTGCACTCCGTGTACACGCAGTAGCCCTGTTGCATCGGCTGGCTCTGGAACTGACCGCACTTCGAGACGGTGCACTGCGCCAGGGCCGCAAACTGGTTCTGGGCCTCGACGCTGCCCTCCGCCAGGCATTCTTGGACGCACGCCTGGTTCTGGCATTGCTTTTCGTTCAGGCACCCGACGATGTCCACGCACGTCCCGTTCCCGGCCGGGATGTCCGGCTGGATCGGAGTGTCCGGCTGAACCGGAGTGTCGGGCTGAACCGGGGTGTCCGGTTGGACCGGAGTGTCCGGCTGGACCGGAGTGTCCGGCTGGACCGGGGTGTCCGGCTGGACCGGAGTGTCCGGCTGCTGAAGGTCCTGGCCTTGCAGGTCTCCCGGGGTCGCATCCGGCAGGTCCTGGGGGGTGCCCTGCCCTCCGCCGTCCCCGCCTCCGCAGGCCGCCATCGTCCACGTCACAACACCCAGAAGCGTCATCACGAAGCGCCGAGTCATGATTTCCTCCTCGTCCGACGCGACCTGAAGATACGATTGACCGCCCCTCGAAGTCAATTCACGCGCAGCACCCCGCGGTCCGCCATCCCGATCTACGAAGAAACTCGCCGCGAACCTGGAGCCGCGGGTCGTTGGA